>CAYYGQ010000001.1:0-35202 GCA_964471485.1 uncultured Sandaracinobacter sp.
GTATTGCGCCGTTTTTATCAAGTCCTTGACGTAAACAAAACCGTCGGGCAGTTTGTGTTGCATCAGCAGGCGCTGGTCTTCGTTGGAAAAGTGCTTTTCCCCAAGGCAGTATCGGATCAGGCGGCAGAACGTCGACTTTCCGCTCCCATGGGGTGTGGCGCCCCTTCCATTGGTGGAAAGATCGGGCGACCAGATGATGTTGACGCCGGGACGTAGCGAGATGTCCCGCAGCAGTGTCGTGGCGCCCTGCCAGAGTGCAACGCGCCTGACCCAAAGCCGTGGCCCCTGCTGGCCATCCGGCAAGGTGAATTCGATCTCCTCTGGTTGGAAGAAATCAGGCTGCAAGGCGACCCTCCCGAATGAATGGCAGGATGTCGGCAGAAACCCTCGTGAGTCCCTGGTCCAGGTCGACGGCCTGAAGCCTTGACCATGCGAACAGCGCTCGTCCGACGGCCGGGTCGTCAACATTCAAGGTCGATCGGTCGAGCCTCTCACCCGCGCCCCATGCGTCTCCGGCCGACGACACCTCCAGAACGGCCGACGACACAAGCTCATTGTAGGCCGCGCCCCACGCTGCGTTGGTTGGCGGGACCAATTGCGTCACGCCGGACGGATGCGCAACGATCCGCTGCCATTCCTGGCGATCTCCATCTGAGAGAAACGCGTCGAGCAGACTTGGTTGCAAACAGGCCAGCGTGGCGAGACGCACGCGGCGGGCGTCGGAGGCCTCGGGCAGGATGCCAACCATCGCTCGAAGCTGGGCACGGACACGGTCGAGCTCATTAACACCCTGTGGCCACGCCCAAACGCCAGCGGGAATCTGCTCGAGTGGCGGGAGTTGTGTGGACAGACGGCTTGGTGCCGCGGGTCTCGATGATCCGCGAGAGAAGGAAGTCCTTGAAGCTCTGGTCGGTGAGGCAGAAGGCCCGTGCATGCCAGCGGAAACCGGGGTGTTGCGGTGCCTCTTCTTGAACAGAGAAGTTCCACGAAGGCGAAGATTCACCTACGAATACGAGGGCGTGCTGGCGCGATGTGGGGCATACTTCGAGCGAGTTTGTCGAAGAGTCCCCTCCCTCCGCCATTTCAGTCCCTGAGTGGACACTGCGTTTACACCACTTCCCGCTACAAGTGTCTGTAGCAGCCGGGACTTCGATCCCATGATCCCGACTTCGCCGTCTGCGACCTCGACACGCTGGGCGGGCGCACGCAGGTGGTCGCGGCGATAACCGCCGCCTTGCAGCCGGATACGGTTGCCCTCGGCATGGCGCAGATCCTGTCGCGCACCATCGGCGATAATACAATGATGGCGCTCTGGTATCATTTCGCGATTCTTTTCGAGGCGTCGCTCATTCTCACCACGGTCGATGCCGGCACGCGGGTTGCCCGGTTTATGATTCAGGATCTGCTAGGGACGTTCGTGCCCTGGCTGAAGAACACTCGAAATTGGGGACCAGCGTCCTGACGACCGCCATTGCGGTCGGCGGCCGGGGCTGGTTCCTGTATCAGGGGGCGACCGACCCGTTAGGGGGTGTGGCCGCTGTTCGGAATCGCCAACCAGATGCTGACCGCAATTGCGCTCACCCTGTGCACGGTGGTTCTGTTCCGAATGAAGCGCGATCAATGCGCCTGGGCGACGATCGTACCCACCGGGTGACTCCTCATCTACACCCTCACCGCCGATTGGCAAAAGATGTTCCACCCAGACGCGAAGATTAGTTTCCTCTCCCACGCCAACATCTTTGCGGACGCGCCGTCTCGCGGTGAAGTGCTGGCCCCAGCAAAGAATGTCGGACAAATGCGGCAGATCATCTTCAACGACATCGTCAACGCGTCACTCTACGGCTGTTCATGGCCGTAGTCCTGACGGTGCTTTTCCATGGCATCAAGGCCATAGCCGAGGCGTACGCCGACCTCCACTACCAGGGAGATACCGATGCCATGGCGTGATATTCTCAGTTATCTGCGCAGGACCGCCAATCTAATAGTCGGCGTCCCCGACTATGACACGTATGTTGCTCATCGTCGTCAGTCGTATCCCGATAAGCCAGTCATGAGTAGAGCGAAGTTCTACAAAAACAGGGCGGAAAACAGATTGGAAGGCAGCGGAGAGGGAGTCAGCCGCCGCTGCTGATAAAAATGACAAAAAAATAATAAAAATGACAGAAAACTGCTGCCGAACTAGATCGTTCGTTTGATTTTAGACTTGTCCAACGCTCTTTCTCATGTGCCACAAGGTTGTCGCAGAGGGTATTTCGAAATGTTGATCAATGAAGTCGGCCATTGACAATTCTGTTTGAATATATAATATGGAAAAAAGATAAGAAAATTAAACTGGAGGGAGGGGATCAAATGTTGCCATATAACGTTGATCGACGTCACCTGATTCGCGGCTCGATGGCTCTTGGTGGTATTGGTCTATTGGGCTTGTCGTCGCCAGGTTTCTCAAAGCCCAGAAATGGCGGGCTTGCGCGTGCACATCGACCATTGGTGCCAATACGCGCACGTCCAGACAGGGTATTCAATACCACCGTTTGCCTGCGCCCCTTTCGTGAGGCGGGCCCTCGCATTGAAGCCGAGCAGATCGGCGACACGTTAGTCATCCATAACTATGGTCACGGTGCTTCCGGCTGGTCGCTGTCGTGGGGTTCTGCCAATCTGGCGCTCCAAAAAGCGCTGGCAAACAGTCCCACGCATATCGCGGTGATAGGTTGTGGCGTGATCGGCCTTACATCTGCCATCATGGCGCAGCGTGCGGGAGCGCAGGTCACCATCTATGCGCGAGATCTTCTTCCCCAGACGCGATCAAGCCGGGCGCAGGCATTTTGGGGGCCAGGAGGCGCTGGTGGGGTCAAAGATGTGGTGGCCCCAGGCTACGTCGATCAGATGGAGCAGATGGCACGCTTTTCTTTCAGGACGTTTGTGCAATACGGCGGATTCCCCGGCATGCCGGTAGAATGGCGGGACCAATATGCGCTTTCTGACACTCCATTTGATGAGGGGGGGGGCGCTTCAGAGGCTTCTGAAGAGCCAGAATTCGCTAATTATGGCTCAAGGCTCACGGATCTTACTCCGCGTCCTGTAGATCTTGCGAATGACTCCAACCCTTTTCCAGTTAAATTTGCTCGTCGCTCCGAAAGCATGGTGTTCAATATACCGGAGTTCTCTCACCTGCTGATGAGAGATTTTTATACAGCCGGCGGACGGTTTGTTCGAAAAGTCTTTCACACGCCTAATGATCTTACTGAACTTCCTGAGAAAACGGTAATTAACTGCCCGGGCTATGAAGCGCGTCAATGGTGGCGCGATACTACCATTACGCCAAGGAGGGGGCAGATAAGCTGGCTAGTTCCTCAGTCCGAGGTTGACTACGGCTTAAATTATAAAGGTGTGCTCGTTACGTCTCGTCGAGACAGTATTGGCGTACAAGGTCATTTTGGTGGAGACTGGAACAACAGTAGCGAGCTTCCTGATCGGTCCGAAACCGATCGTTCAATAGCTATATTGGCCGAACTGTTCTCTCGCTTTCGCATTCAGCGGTCTTGATCCGAGGACTGGCATTCGATGTCCTGAGTCTTGTGTATTGATTGACGTTGTGATGAGCCACGCGACGGTATGAATTAGCCGTATTTCGGAGGAGTTAAGAACGCGATGAGGATTATAATCTTGTCTGCTCTCTCTGTGCTTGCTGTCACAGCTGGCATCTCACGTGCGCAGGACGTGCCAGAACCGGCAAGGGCTGTACCCTATACTGAAGCTCAAGCCAGTCGGGGAGAAGCGCAGTTCGCCGAAAGTTGTGCCGCCTGCCATGGCTCGGAACTTCGTGGAACGGGCGATGTGCCCGCGTTAGCCGGTGGTCTATTTGTCTCTGGTTGGACGGGGCAAACCCTAGGTACTCTTTTCGACCGAATTCACGACACCATGCCGCAGGAGGCCCCAGCGTCGCTTAGCCGTGAGCAATATGCTGATATTTTGGCCTATATACTGCACATGAATGGGTATCCCGCCGGCGAGAAAGAATTGAGCGAGCAGAGTGAATCGTTGAATGCGATTTCGCTTGTGCCGCCACCAATGGCAAAGTCGGCAAGAAATTGAAATGAAGGCATCTTTGGACGACATTTGCAGGAGAAAATAGATTGATTTTATGAAATAATTTTTTATTGATGTGTTTGTAACCGTGAATAGTAAATCATCTTGGATCGAGATAAATATATCCGAACAAAAATGGTGATTTTACATTATAAATTTTTCTGGGAAGGGAGGATAGTTATGGCAAAGAGCTTTTATAGAGGAAGTGTGCTGCTCGCTGGTTCGGCGACGATCCTTTTAATATCAACGTCATCGGTTGCTCAGTCTTTGGACTTTGCCGAAGATTCTAATGACCAGGTGGACGGAGGGTCTGTAATCGTGGTTACGGGCACCCGTGTGGTGCGAGACGGCTATAACGCGCCTACTCCTACGACTGTTGTTGGCACGGCGGAAATCAACGCGAAGGCACCGTCAAATTTGGCGGACTTTGTGAACGATCTCCCCGCGCTCTCTGGAAGTACGACTCCACGTACCACCATTGCTTCGATTAGTGCGGGCACGGGCGGTCTCAATGCTCTCAATCTGCGAAATCTTGGATTGAATCGTACGCTTGTTCTGCTTGACGGCCAACGTGTGGGCGCTTCAACCATTACGGGAATGGTTGACATCAACCAGTTTCCGCAAGGGTTGGTGCAGCGAGTTGACGTGGTTACGGGCGGCGCTTCGGCGAGCTGGGGGTCGGATGCTGTGGCGGGCGTCGTTAACTTCGTGCTCGATAAAACATACGAGGGCTTAAAGGGCGACATCCAGGGGGGGATCACGACCTATGGGGATGACGCAAACTTCAAGGTATCGCTTACGGCGGGGACCGGATTTTCCGGCGGCCGTGGGCATATAATTCTCAATGGCGAGATCGCGCACAACGAAGGCATTCGCGGAATTGGAAGCCGAGCATGGTATAATGGGAGAAAGATTTTCTTTAACCCAGCATACACATCGACGAATGGATTGGCCGAAGTCCTCGTGCGTGACGAGACGGGTTTTAGGACCCTTGCTCCAGGTGGCATTATCAACTCTGGCCCCCTCAGCGGAACATATTTTGGCGAAGGGGGGGTGCCGTCTCAGCTGAATATCGGACCGATCGTGAGTGGTCAGTTCATGCAGGGTGGCCAGTGGGAGCATACAGACTTCGGCAAAAGCGGGTCTCTCGATCCTCGCACCTCTCGTCAGAACGCATTCGGTCGGATGAGCTATGAGCTTGCCGACAACATCGAGGCTTTTTTCCAGATTTCCTACGGTCGGGCGACGTCGAGCGCAGACTTTGGAAGTCTATATTATTTTAGCGGAATAACCATTAAGCCGGATAACGCGTTTATTCCTGGGTCCATAGCTTCTAGTGTGACTGCGCCATTTCAACTTGGCACTTCGAATCACGACTTAGGTTATTCCGTTATTAACTCAGACCGTTCCTCGTGGCGACCAGTGGTTGGCATGCGTGGCGGATTTGATGCAATGGGCACGAATTGGTCTTGGGATTTGTATGCACAAAGAACTTCGACTCGCAGTTACATCGAAGCGAATCTCACGGTTAATCCCAATCTCCAGGCAGCTATTGACGCTGTCTACGACTCAAATGGACAAATTGTCTGCCGATCTACTTTGATTAACCCAAATAACGGATGCGTACCATACAATGTCTTTGGGACGAACGTGAACGGTCAGGACGTTAGAGATTATGTAAATGGTACCGCTTGGGGTATAACGAAGCTTCGCCAAGACGTTGCTGCGGTAAATATAACCGGCGACCCTTTCTCGACTTGGGCTGGTCCGGTGTCGCTTGCCCTTGGTGTAGAACATCGACGTGAAAAAGTATCTGGAAGCAATGATCCTCTTTCCGATACTCGTTCGTATTTTGCAGGAAATTATCGCTCAACATTTGGATCTTACAGTGTGACGGAGGGCTACGCGGAGGCCGTTATACCGCTTGCCAATGGACAAACCTTCGCTCAATCCTTTGATCTGAATCTTGCGGTTCGCGCGACTGAATATAGCCTTTCTGGCTTCGTCACCACCTGGAAGGTTGGCGTAATCTACCAGCCTGTCGATGATTTAACGCTCAGGGTAACTCGCTCGCGAGACATTCGTGCGCCAAATCATGCGGAATTGTTCCAACAGAACCAGAGCGTACTATTTACGTATGCAGATCCTTTTAGGAATAATATCCCTACTACATTTTTTAATGTTACCTCTGGCAACCTTGGACTTAAGCCGGAGAAGGCTGACACTTGGGGTATTGGCGCCGTCGTACAGCCACAGTTTTTTAGCGGGTTTGCCGCGTCGGTTGATTACTATCGGATTGATATAAGTGATGCGGTTGGGAGCGTCAATTATCAGACGTCAATTGACCAATGTTTTGGTGGAAAAGAATTGTTCTGCAGCAATATTGTGCGCGACTCCTCTGGTGTAATCACACAGGTTCTAAGCCGGCCGATGAACATGGCTAGCCAAGTCGCTAGCGGCTTAGACTTTGAGGCCAGCTACCGGACTCCTTTCGATAACCTGATTGGCGGAATGGACGGTAACTTTATAATTAGAGCGATGGCGACACACAACATAAAGAATGTTATAGATAATGGTATTAGTACACCTGTTGATTCTGTAAACGGACGAACGCTTCCCCGTTGGAGCTATTTTGGCAGCATTGGCTGGGATAGCGAAAGATGGAGTCTTCAAGCGACGGCCCGCGGGTTCAGCAGCGGGATGCTTAATCCGGACTACATACAATGCTCTACCGGCTGCCCGGTATCGACCGCAGATCGTCGAACCGTTGATGGTGATATCCGCATTCCTGCGGCCGTGTATTTTGGCCTCAATACTTCTGTTAAGTTGGTTTCTGGAGCTGACGTTTATCTGTCGGTCGATAATGTGTTGAATAAGGATCCGGCGCAGATCGCATATGGAACTTCGATCGGAGGACCTCCGATGCCTCTTAGCGCCGCTCTCTATGATACGCTAGGCCGGCGGTTCCGCCTTGGGTTGAGATTTGAGCTTTAGGAGCTGATCTTTCGACGCACTTATCACCATGATTCAAGGGGGTTTGGGCCTCTTCTAGTGAAGAAGGGACGAACATGAGGCCCAGACTCCTCCTTGACAAAATCGTTTGAGCGAGTGATTCCGCGCCGTTAGATATGGGTCCCACCGTATTTTGACCACCAGTTTCGGCTACTGAGGTCAATAAAGGATTTAGAGCGGATTCCACTCATTCCAGTTCATATCTGCACGCACCGAAGCAGCTGGCGCATTCGTCGGGCTGGAAGCTGCCGGCGAGCTTGCCGATCAGGCCCAAAAGGCCGCTGACGGTTCGGCTTGATACGCACGATCATTTCATCGAGATGTCAGACGAAATCTGCGCGACTTCGGCGCTTCGGGATGTTGGCGGCGATCGCCGGCCCAAACTTGTTGCCCGGCAACAGACAGTCCCGCAGGTGGTGTCGATCCCGCGTTCCGCAAGCATTTCCCCGACATCGCGCAGGCTGGTAGTGAACCGGAAATAGAGCCAAACTGCGAGCCGGATCATGTCGGGGGAAAACCTGTGGCGCTTGAACGAAATAGGCCCCATGCTCGTCTCTATAACAGCTGATCGCGGGATTCGGAGACAAGTTGGCGTTAGACTGACAGTCTCCGTCACTTCATCATAAATTATTGATGTAAAATAAATTTTATTCTGGCCATAAGCCCGGATTTCCGGTCCTTCCCGGTCCATTCGCACCCTGGAGAACGGGCCGGATTCGGGAAACTCCGGACTTCTCCCGCATTTTTCTCCCGGCGCCTTTCACGTGCTGTCAAGTCAGAACCTGCTGCCCCGGAGTAACCCGGAGCCGACAGAAACGAGCCGTCCCCGCCGGTCGTTGAGCGCGGCATTAATCTGGTCTGGTCGCGATCAACGCCGTTTGGATATTCCAGGGCGCCGCCGCTGCTCGATCCAGCCCAACGGGATGGCATCGGATTGCCGCGGCAGCGCCATCCCCCCAAGGCGAACTCGATTCCTGGACAGAGGCGCCAGAGAGCCGGCTGTCGCCGATCATTCTGCCGGATGCGTTTTCGCGGTCGCCCTGGCGGGCCCTGCGCGATAGATTTTCTTTCTTTGCGATGCTGCACTTTCCGCCGCGCAGGCGATCCGGGCGGTCCATGATCGGTCTGCAAACGACGAGCAGGGTACTGTACGGAAAAAAACGGCGCTGGTGATGGGCGGATCGAACGGCACCGGCCTTGCCGCCACGCGAATGTTGCAGCACATGGCGCCCGGCTTCCATCATGGGCAGTTTGCGGGCCCGGCTCGATCGGGCACGGGCGGAACTTGGCGGATATGCCGCGATCCGGGGCGATGCGCCGTGGCGGCCGATCTTGCCCGGATGCGCGACGCTGCTCAAGGACTGGGCCGCCGACGGGCTGACCGCAACAGCGGCCGACTCTGGCCGGCAGCGAGACCAGCCCGTCCGAGCCTGGCTGTCCTGCCGGGCCATCGGCGCCATTCTCGCCGGACGCGCGCCGTCGGGATCCGGCATCGCGGCCGGCCCGTAAAATTTTTTTCCGCGCCGATAGAAAAACTCATTCCCAAAAATTGCCCCCCCTCCCTAGGCATGATGCGGTCATCCGATGAGGGCCGCCGTGTCTCTGAATCCGCTTCACGCATCTTCGCTCCTTCCCCAACGATCGAGAACCGTCCCCGTGCTGCCGGATGTCCGGCGCGACAGAGCGGAAACGGAGATTGGCCGTGGGCGGGTCCGCCATGATCCCGGCCTGGTGGGACGGCCGGCGAACGGCCCTGGCGCGCGCCTCACCCATCTCGAACGGCTTGAGGCCGAAAGCATCCACATCTTCCGCGAAGTGGCGGCCGAATCCGAAAACCCGGTGCTGCTCTATTCGGTCGGCAAGGATTCGGCGGTGTTGCTGCATCTGGCGCGCAAGGCCTTCTATCCGGCGCCGCCGCCCTTCCCGCTGCTGCACGTCGATACCACATGGAAATTCAAGGCCATGTACGAACTCCGCGACCGCATGGCGCGGGAAAGCGGCATGGAACTGCTGGTCCACCAGAACCCCGAGGCGAAGGCGCGCGGCATCAACCCGTTCGACCATGGCGCCCTGCACACCGACCTCTGGAAGACCGAAGGGCTGAAGCAGGCGCTCGACCTTTATGGCTTCGACGCCGCCTTCGGCGGCGCGCGGCGCGACGAGGAAAAAAGCCGCGCCAAGGAACGAATCTTTTCCTTCCGCACCAACAGCCACGGCTGGGATCCGAAGAACCAGCGGCCGGAACTGTGGGATCTCTATAATGCGCGGAAAAACAAGGGCGAAAGCATTCGCGTCTTCCCCATCTCCAACTGGACCGAACTGGATATCTGGCAATATATCCAGTTGAACGACGTGCCGGTGGTGCCGCTTTATTTCGCGGCGAAGCGGCCGACCTATGTGCACGAGGGCCAGATCTTCATGGCCGACGACCTGCCGCGCCTGCAAAAGACGCTGGGGCGGAAAGTCGATGTCGTCGAACGCTCGATCCGCTTCCGGACGCTTGGCTGCTTCCCGCTGACGGCGGCCGTCGAAAGCGAAGCGTCGACCCTTGGCGAAGTGATCCAGGAGACGCTGCTGGCCACCAGTTCCGAGCGCGCCGGCCGGGTGATCGACCGCGATTCCGGCGGCGCCGGCATGGAGAAGAAAAAGCGCGAGGGCTATTTCTGATGGCGGACATGCTGGCCGCCACCGACATCGACCGCTACCTCCGCCGCCACCAGCAAAAGGACATGCTGCGCTTCCTGACCTGCGGCTCGGTCGACGATGGCAAATCGACGCTGATCGGCCGCCTGCTGTACGATTCGAAGCTGTTGTTCGAGGATCAGCTGGCGGCGTTGCGGGCGGATTCGAAAAAGATCGGCACGCAGGGGCAGGAACTGGATTTCGCCCTGCTGGTGGACGGCCTGGCCGCCGAGCGCGAGCAGGGCATCACCATTGATGTCGCCTATCGCTTTTTCGAGACGGAAAAGCGCAAGTTCATCGTCGCCGACACGCCGGGGCACGAACAATATACCCGGAACATGGCGACGGGCGCCTCCACCGCCGACCTGGCCGTCATCCTCGTCGACGCCCGCAAAGGTGTGCTGGTGCAGACGCGGCGGCACAGCTATCTGGCGCGCCTGCTGGGCATCCGCCACATCGTCCTCGCCGTCAACAAGATGGATCTGGTCGATTACAGCCGGGAAAGCTACGATTCGATCGTCCGCGACTATGCCGCCTTCGCCGAACGCATCGGCTTCGATAGCTTCGTGCCGATCCCGATTTCCGGCTTCAGGGGCGACAATGTCACCGACAGCAGCGCCCATATGCCCTGGTATCGGGGACCGACCCTGATCCAGCATCTCGAAAATGTCGAGGTCGACGCCGACGACCGGGAGGCGCCGTTCCGCATGACGGTGCAGTGGGTGAACCGGCCGAATCTCGATTTTCGCGGTTTTTCCGGCCGCATCCACGCCGGGCGGGCGCGGCCGGGCGACGCCGTCCGCGTGCTGCCCTCGGGGAAGGCCAGCCGCATCGCCCGCATCGTCACCATGGAGGGCGATCTCGACGAGGCGGTGGCCGGCCAGTCGGTGACGCTGGTGCTGGCCGACGAGATCGACTGTTCGCGCGGCGATGTCATTGCCGCCGCCGGCGATCCGCCGCAACTGGCCGACCAGTTCGAAGCCACCATCGTCTGGATGGCGGACGAGCCGATGCTGCCCGGCCGCGCCTATCAACTGAAGCTGGCCACGCAAAATGTGCCGGCGACGGTGCAGAATCTGAAATACCGGGTCGATGTCAACAATCTGGAGCATCTGGCGGCGAAGACGCTGGAGCTGAACGCCATCGGCGTCGCCAACCTGTCGACCAGCGCCCCCATCGTGTTCGCGCCCTATGCCGACGACCATACGCTCGGCGGCTTCATCCTCGTCGACCGCATCAGCAACGCCACGGTGGGCGCCGGCATGCTGCATTTCAGCCTGCGCCGCGCCCAGAACATCCACTGGCAGCCGACCGATACCAGCCGCGAGCATCGGGCGGCCCTGAAAAACCAGCGCCCGGCGGTGCTGTGGTTCACCGGCCTCTCGGGCGCCGGCAAGTCGGCCATCGCCAACGCCCTCGAACAGAAGCTGGCGCGCATGAACCGCCACACCTGCCTCCTCGATGGCGACAATATCCGCCATGGCCTGAACCGCGACCTCGGCTTCACCGACGCCGACCGGGTGGAGAATATCCGCCGCGTCGGCGAAGTGGCGCGGCTGATGGCGGATGCCGGGCTGATCGTCATCACCGCCTTCATTTCGCCGTTCCGTGCCGAGCGCGACATGGTGCGGCGCATGCTGCCGCCGGGCGAATTCGTCGAGATCCATGTCGATACGCCGCTGGCGATCGCCGAGGCGCGCGACGTGAAGGGCCTCTACGAGAAGGCGCGCCGCGGCGAGCTGAAGAATTTCACGGGCGTCGACAGCCCCTATGAGGCGCCCGAGAACCCGGAGATCCGCATCGACACCACGGCGATGAGCGCCGACGAGGCGGCCGAGGCGATCCTTGCCCGGCTGATCCCGTGAATGCCCCGCCGAATACCCGGCCGGATACCCGGCCGGACACCCTGACGGACAGCCAGCCGGACACCCCGCCGAATGGCGGCCTGCTGACCGACGCCGAACTGGCCGCCCGGCTGGCGCAGGCCGCCGGGCGGCTGCTGCTGGCGACCCGCGCGCTGGCGTGGACGGCGGCGCGGGCGGCGGCGGCAGCCCCCGACCCCATGGCGCTCGGCAAGGCCGGCGACCGCGCGGCGAACCGCTTCCTCTGCCAGGCGCTGCGCGACGCCCGGCCGGACGACGGGCTGCTGTCGGAAGAGGAAGCGGACGATCGCCGCCGGCTGGCCATGCGCCGGGTGTGGATCATCGACCCGCTCGACGGCACGCGCGAATATGGCGAGGGGCGGGCCGACTGGGCAGTCCATGTCGGCCTTGCCATCGACGGCCGGCCGGCGACGGCGGCGGTCGCCCTTCCCGACCGTGGCCGCTTCCGGCTGTTGCGCTCTGATCGCCCGGTGCCGGCGGCGACGGGCACGGCAGCGGCGGGCGCAGCGGCGACGGGCGCGACAGGGCTGCGGATGCTGGTGTCGCGCAGCCGCCCGCCGGCGCTGGCCGCCGCTGTCGCCAGACGCCTTGGCGCCTCCCTCATGGCCATGGGTTCGGCCGGAGCAAAGGCGATGGCCGTCGTTCTCGGCGAGGCCGACCTCTATCTCCACTCTGGCGGCCAGCGCGAGTGGGACAGCCTGGCGCCGGTCGCCGTGGCGCTGGCAAACGGTCTTCACTGTTCGCGCATCGACGGCGCGGCGCTTCGCTACAACGGCGCCGACACCTCGCTTCCCGACCTGCTGATCTGCCGGAAAACGCTTGCTCCTGAAGTGCTGGCCCTGGTCGCCGAAGAAAGCGGGCGAAGCTGACGGCGGCACGGTTCGCCTAACCCAGAAATTTTTTCCGGGCCGATAGAAAAACTCATTACGGGGAACGGCCGCCGCTATCTAAGCAGGAAGCAGTCAACCGATAGGACTGCCCGTGTCTGCCACTCCGCTTGCCTCCTCGATCCTCTCCGAGCGCCACACGGCGCTCCTGGATGAACTGTCCGAAGCGCTGGAGCAGCCGGCGCTGTTGTGGGCGTCCGGCTATCTCGCCGGGCGGGCGGCCGTCCGCAAAGGCGCCATGCTGGTGGTGCCGTCGAACGACGAGGCGGTGGCGCCGCCGGCGGCCGCCGAAGCGCGCACGCTCACCGTGCTCTACGGCAGCCAGACCGGCAACGCCAAGCGCGTCGCCGAGGATCTGGCCGCCCGCGCCAGGGCGGCCGGCCTGGCCGTGCAACTGGTGCGCGCCGATTCCTACAAGACCCACCAGTTGAAGAACGAAAAGCTGCTCTATGTCGTCATCAGCACCCACAGCGAGGGCGACACCATCGAGCCGCCCGACGATTCCCGCGACTTCATCGAGTTCCTGAACGGTCGGCGGGCGCCGAAACTGCCCGATCTGCACTATGCGGTGCTGGCGCTTGGCGACACCAGCTATCCGGGCTTCTGCGGCATCGGCCGCGAAGTGGACGCGCGGCTCGAGGCGCTGGGCGGCAAGCGGCTGCGGCCGCTCGGCGAGGCCGATGTCGATATCGAGACGGTGGCCGGGCCGTGGACGGAAACCGCGCTGGCCGACGCGCGAAAGGAATTGCAGCCGGCGGCGGGCGCCGCCCAGCCGCGGGTGGCGACGGTGACGCCGCTGCACCCGATCGCGGCGCAGAAACGCTGGACCCGGCAGAACCCCTTTGCCGCCGAACTGCTGATGAACCAGCGCATCGTCTCTGCCGGCAGCGACCGCGACGTGCGCCACATCGAACTGTCGCTCGAAGGAAGCGGCCTCGATTATCAGCCGGGCGACGCGCTCGGCGTCTGGCCCCGGCAGGAGGCGGCGCTGGTCGCGGAAGTGATCGGCCTGTTGCGGCTCGACGCCGGCGAAACGGTGCAGGTGGGCGACACCAGCCTGCCGCTTGGCCAGTGGCTTGCCGAACGACGCGAACTGACGCTGCTGACCCGCCCCTTCATCGAAGCGCAGGCCAAACGCGGCGGCCATGCCGATCTTCTGCGGCTGTTGCAGCCGGAAGGCGCCGCCGGGCTTGGCCCGCTGCTGAAGCGCTGGCAACTGGTCGATTTCCTTGCCCGCTGGCCGGCGGAATGGGATGCGGCCTCTCTGGTGGCGGCCTTGCGGCCGCTCGCGCCCCGCATGTATTCGATCGCCTCCAGCCCGGCCGTCGTCGGCGAGGAAGTGCATCTGACCGTGGCCGACGTGCATTATCACCACGACGGCAAGGAACGCTTCGGCGCGGCGACGCGCTACCTGTTCGATCTGGCCCCCGGCGCAAGCGTGCCGGTGTTCATCGACCCGAACGACCGCTTCCGCCTGCCGGCCGACCCGGACACCGACATCATCCTCATCGGCCCCGGCACCGGCGTGGCGCCGTTCCGCGCCTTCGTGCAGCAACGCGCCGAAACCGGCGCCGGCGGCCGCCAGTGGCTGTTCTTCGGCAACCGCCGCCGCCGCGACGATTTCCTCTACCAGACCGAATGGTTGCAGGCCCTTCGCGAGGGGGCATTGAGCCGCCTTTCCGTCGCCTTCTCGCGCGACCAGGAACACAAGATCTATGTGCAGGACCGCCTGCGCGAAGCGGGCGCCGAACTGTGGTCGTGGCTCGAAGGCGGCGCCCATCTCTACCTCTGCGGCGACGCCGACCATATGGCCCCCGACGTGCAGAAGGCGCTGCTGGAAATCATCGCCGAGCATGGCAAAAAATCCGCCGACGAGGCCGCCAACTGGCTGAAGGAACTGGCGAAAGCCGGCCGCTACGCCCGCGACGTTTACTGAAAGAATCCCGATGAGCGAACAACTCTCCGCGCTGGAGCATATCAAGGCAGAGAGCCGCTTCCTCCGCGGCACCATCGCCGAAGGGCTGGCCGACCCGCTGACCGGCGCCATCGTCGAGGCCGACACCAAGCTGTTGAAATTCCACGGCAGCTACATGCAAGACGACCGCGACCTCCGCGACGAGCGCCGCCGCCAGAAGCTGGAACCCGATTATCAGTTCATGGTGCGGGTGCGCCTGCCGGGCGGCGTGCTGACCAGCAGGCAGTGGCTCGACCTCGACGATCTGGCCGAGCGCTATGCCGAGCGCGGCCTCCGCATCACCACCCGGCAGACCTTCCAGTATCATGGCGTCCGCAAGGGCAATCTGAAAAAGCTGATCGCCGGAATCTGCGCCACCGGCCTCTCGACGCGGGCCGCCTGCGGCGACGACACCCGGAACGTCGTCGCCTCCGTCAACCCGGAACTCTCGGAAGCGCACGCCGAGGTGTATGAATGGGCGCAGCGCATCAAGGACCATATGGCGACCAAAACCACCGCCTATGAGGAATTGTGGCTGTCGGACGGCCCGGTCGACCCGGATGCCTGGAAGAAGGACGAGGAGCCGCTTTACGGCCCGACCTATCTCAACCGCAAATACAAGTTCGGCATCGCCATTCCGCCCACCAACGACATCGACGTGTTCGCCCAGGATTTCGGCCTGATCGCCATCATCGAGGACGGCAAGCTGCAGGGCTTCAACCTTGCGCCCGGCGGCTCGATGGGCACGACCGCCGGCGACCCCAGCACCTATCCGGCGCTGGGCGACCTCATCGGCTTCGTGACGCCGGAGCAATTGCTGGAAACCTGCTGGCAGTCGGTGAAGCTGCAAGGCGAACATGGCGACCGCGCCGAGCGCAAACACGCCCGCCTCAAATACACCATCGACCGCCGCAGCCTCCAGTGGTACCGCGACGAACTGCAATCGCGGCTGCCCTTCCCGATCCAGCCGCCCCGCCCCTATCGCTTCGACCAGAACGGCGACCGCTACGGCTGGGTCGAGGGCGAGAACGGCCAATGGCACCTGACGCTGAGCATCCTTTCCGGCCGGCTGCTGGACGACGAACGACAGGCGCGGCGCACCGGCCTGCGCGAGATCGCCCGCGTGCACAAAGGCGGCTTCCGCCTCACCTGCGACCAGAATGTCATCATCGCCAATGTCGCGCCCGAGGATCGGGCGGCCATCGACGAACTGGCGGCCCGCTACCAGCTCGACGAATACAAGGGCATGAGCGGCATCCGCAAACATGCGATCGCCTGCGTGGCGCTACCGACCTGCGGCCTCGCCATGGCCGAAAGCGAACGCTATCTGCCGCATATCCTCGAACAAATGGAAGCGCTGCTGGCGAAATATAATCTGCTGGACGAGCCGATCCATTTCCGCATTTCCGGCTGCCCCAACGGCTGCTCGCGCCCCTATATCGGCGAAATCGCCCTCATCGGCCGCGCCGTCGGCCGCTATGATCTGCGCCTTGGCGCCGACCATCGCGGCGAGCGGCTGAACGCCACCTATCTCGAAAACACCGGCGAGAAGGAAATCCTGGAAGTGCTGGACGGCCTGTTCGCCCGCTTTGCAAGCGAGCGCGAGGAAGGCGAGCATTTCGGCGACTTCATCGCCCGGGCCGGCATCGTCACGCCGCCCGCCCGCCGCCCTGCCCTGGAGGTGGCGTGATGGCGGACGGCAAGATCCTGCCGGCCGCCTTCGATGTCGAGGCGGCGAACCAGCGGCTGGCGGCGATGACCGCGCCGGAACGGATCGGCTGGGCGCTCGAACATCTGCCGGAAGCGCACATCATCTCCACCAGCTTCGGCATCCAGGCGGCGGTGTCGCTGCACCTGCTGACCAGGCAGAGGCCCGACATTCCGGTGGTGTTCATCGACACCGGCTATCTGTTCCCGGAAACCTACCGCTTCGCCGACGAGCTGACCGAACGGCTGTCGCTCAACCTCAAGGTCTATCGCCCCGACATCAGCAGCGCCTGGCTGGAAGCGCGCTTCGGCAAGCTCTGGGACGAGGGCACGGACGGTCTCGACCGCTACAACCGGCTCTCCAAGCTGGAGCCGATGCAGCACGCCCTCGAGGAACTGCAAGTCGCCACCTGGTTTTCCGGCCTCAGGCGCCAGCAGTCGAAAAGCCGCGCCGCGACGCCGTTCCTGCGCTTCCAGCAGGGCCGCTATCGGGTCTATCCGATCGCCGACTGGAACAATCGCGATGTCTGGCGCTATCTGAAGGCGAACGATCTTCCCTATCACCCGCTCTTTGAGCAGGGCTATGTCTCGGTCGGCGACGTGCAGACGACGCGGCCGCTCGAACCCGGCATGGCAGAGGAAGATACCCGCTTTTTCGGCCTGCAGCGCGAGTGCGGCCTGCACACCAGCCTGTGAGGGCGGCCGCCTTCCTTTCTTCCGGCAGGAACCACCATGGAACAGTTGCTGCTCTATATCGCCGCCGGCGCCGGCGTTGGCTTTGCCATCGGCCTGACCGGGATCGGCGGCGGCTCGCTGATGACGCCGCTGCTGCTGCTGTTCGGCCTGCCGCTGCCCACCGCCATCGGCACCGATCTGCTCTATGCCAGCGCCACCAAGGCCGGCGGCGCGGCGTTGCAGGCGCGGCGCCGCAACGTCGACTGGCGGGTGGCGCGGCTGCTGATCGCCGGCTCGCTGCCGGCGGCGGCGCTGACCACCCTGTTCCTGTGGTGGCTTGGCGGCAACACCAGCCATTTGCAGGCGCTGCTGACGGCCAGCCTCGGCTCGATGCTGGTGCTGACGGCGCTGCTGCTGCTGTTTCGCCGTCGTATCCGCGCCCGGGCGATAAGCGCGCCCGGCCCGCTGCTGTTGTGGTTGCAGGAAAACCGGGCGCTCTTGATGCCGGGCGCCGGCGCCCTGCTCGGCGTGCTCATCACCCTGTCGTCGGTCGGCGCCGGCACCGTCGGCACCGCCATCCTCATCCTGCTCTACCCCGAGTTCGACGCCTCGCGCATCATCGGCACCGAACTGGCGCACGCCGTGCCGCTGACGCTGGTGGCGGGGCTTGGCCATTTGTGGCTCGGCCATGTCGATTTCCTGCTGCTCGGCCTCCTGGTGGCCGGCGCGCTGCCGGCGATCGCCCTTGGCACCGGCCTTGGCTGCCGCTTGCCCGAGCCGGCCTTGCGCGGCCTGCTGGCGCTGACGCTGCTGGCGCTCGGCCTTAAATATCTGTTGTTCTGAACCCCCTTTCGATCGGATCTCCGCCATGGCCAGACTTTACGGATTGTTTGCCGACCTTGCCGGGCGGCGGGTGCTGGTGGTGGGCGGCGGCAAGGTGGCCGAACGCAAGGTGGCGGCATTGCTGGAAGCCGGCGCCGCCGTGCTGGTGGCGGCGCCGCGGCTGACTGGTGCGCTGGGCCGGCTGGCGGCGGCGGGCCGGATCGGCCACCGCCCCGAAGGCTTTGCCGAACAACTGCTGGACGATTGCTGGCTGGCGGTGGCGGCCACCGACGACCAGGCGCTGAACCGTTCCGTCGCCGCCGCCGCCGAAGCGCGGCATATGCTGGTGAATGTGGTGGACGACACCGCGCTTTCGAGCTTCCATGTGCCGGCCATCGTCGATCGCGGCGCCTTGCAGATCGCCATTTCAACGGCCGGCGCCGCCCCGGTGGTTGCCCGCCAGTTGCGGGCGCGGCTGGAAATCTGGCTGGACGAATCCTGGGGCGGCATGGTGGCGCTGGCCGCCCGCTTCCGCCAGCGCACCAAGGCCGCTTTCCCCGATTTGGCCGCGCGCCGGCGGTTTTTCGAGCGGCTGACCGAAGGCCCGGCCATGGAGAGCCTGCGCCGCGGCGACAGCGCCGCCGCCGAGCGCGCCTTGCAGCAACTGCTGACCGAGGCGCCCACGGAGACGGCCGGCGAAGTGGTGCTGGTCGGCGCCGGGCCGGGCGATCCCGGCCTCCTCACCATCCACGCCCTTCGCGCCTTGCAGCAGGCCGATGTCATCCTCCACGACCGGCTGGTGTCGGCGGAGGTGCTGCAACGCGCCCGCCGCGACGCCGAGTTGATCGCGGTCGGCAAGGTGCCGGGCAGCCGCCACCACAGCCAGGAATGGATCAACGCCCTTTTGGTGTCGCAGGCGCGAAAGGGCCGCCGGGTGGTGCGTTTGAAAGGCGGCGACCCCTTCATCTTCGGCCGTGGCGGCGAGGAACTGGAAGCGCTGCGCGCCGCCGGCATCCGCTATCGGGTGGTGCCGGGCATCACCGCCGCCGCCGCTTGCGCCGCCTATGCCGGAATCCCGCTCACCCACCGCGACCATGCCCAGTCGGTGCGTTTCGTCACCGCCCACTGCCGGCAATCGGTCGACACGCTCGACTGGCAAGCGCTGGCGGCCGACCGGCAGACATTGGCCGTCTATATGGGGGTGGGCCAGCTCGGCCGTATCCGCGACCGGCTGCTGGCGGCCGGCCGCGCCGCCTCGACTCCCTTTGCCTTGATCGAAAAGGGCAGCACGCCCGAACAGCGGGTGGTGGCGGGCACGCTTGGCGAGCTACCGGAAGTGGCGGCGCGGCACGGCATCGCGGCGCCGGCGCTGCTGATCCTTGGCGAAGTGGCGGCGCTGGGCCGGACGCTGGCCTGGCGCGGCGTATCCGACCTCGCCGCCAACGAATTGTCCGCCCCCGGCCGCAAAGCGGCGCCGGATCGAAGCAGGAAGGCGCGCCGCCAGGGGTAGGGCCGGCTAGAATTCGCCGGAAACGGTGATGACCGGGCCGCTTTTCGGCAGCGCATTGCCGGCGGCGCGCAGGCGGTAATCCACCTGCGCCCGGAACGGCCATGGCTGGATGCGGAACTGCGCCGAAGGGCCGACATCGAGCCGCGACACGGTGCGCCCGTAATCGCGCTGCGCCGCCCCCCAGAGACCGGCGCCGCCGTCGATCGTCACCTGCCCCAGCGACAACAGCGGCGTTCCGGCCCGCAGCTGCCCGCCGGCATAAAGCGCCGTCTGCCGGAAACCGATGACGCCAGCCTCTCCATAGCCGTCGATCCGGAACGGCCGCCCGGCCAATCCGGCCTCGGCGCTGCCGCCGCCGGACAGCCGCGCCGCCCAGCCGTTCCGGGCCACCAGCCCCAGGGCGAAGCGCCGCTCGGCGTCGATCGCCAGCGGCACGTTTCGAAACGGTTGCAGGCGAAGGCCGAGCGCCGCCTCGGCGGTTTCCTGATCAAGGCCGCCATTCGCCCTGGACGCGGCGCTGACCCGGCCGACCACCGACAGCCGCGTCGCCGCCAGCGGGTTCAGCACGTAACCGGCGGCAACGCCCGCCTGCCCGCCGCCCAGCACCGGCGACGCCGCCAGCGGGTCGTTCGCCCCCCCCGAACGCGAGAGGATATAGCCGGCGATCGACCAGCGCTTCGTCAACTGCGCCGAATCGGCCCGCCATTGCGCGGCGCCCTCGGCCTCCGGGGCCAGCCGCGCCGCTTCGCCCAGCAGCGCCACCGCCTGCCGCCGGTCGCCGGCCCGCAACGCCTGATAACCGGCCGTCGCCAGCCGATGCGCGCGCGCTGCCCCCGAACCGGCTTCCGAACCGGCTTCTGAATTAGCTTCTGGGCCGGCCCCCGGTTCGATCGGCGGCCCGGCGGCGGACAGGGCGCTTTCCCCGGCCGGGGCCGCCGGGGCGGAAGGGGCAATGGCCCAGGCCGGCGGCATGGGCGCGGCCATGCTGCTGTGCATGGCCGGCGGCGCCGCCTCTGTCACCACGCGAACGACGGTTTCGCGCGCCGCCGGCGCGCCCGTCAGCGCCGCGCCCCCCGCACCCCAGCCCGGTCCCCAGCCGGCGGCGATAAGACGGCTGACGGTCTGCTCGGCCACCTGGGCCGCGACCCGCGCCGCCACCTCGGCGGCGAGGTCGGCGCCTGGCGCCGCCGCCGCCGCCGACACCGCCGACGACGCTGCGTCCTTGCCGACCGCGGCGCGCAACTGCTGCTGTTCCTGCTCGTTCGCCGACAACAGCCCCGGCAGCCGCCCGGCAAGCCAGCCCAGCGCCAGAATGGCGGCGATCTGGTAGATGCGAAGCGCGCTGCCCTGGCGATGCGCCTTCTCAGCCACGGACCACGGCCATCGAAGAATGGAAACAGCCGGCCTCCGCCGGATACGGATAGGCGGCCTCCGCCGCCGGGTGCGGATAGGCGGCATCCGCCGGGTACAAATGGGCGGCATCCGCCGCAGGATAGCGATAGGCGGCATCCGCCGCCGGGAACCGATGCTCGGTCTTTTCCCAGCGCAGCCCGCCCTCGTGGCCGAGCGCGCGCTGATAGCGGTCGACCGCCCGCATGGCGGCAAGGAAATTGACGAGGTTGCCGACCAGCGAACGCGGCACCGCCCGCAGCCCCTCGATCCAGCCATAGTCGCGCGCCACGAACAGGCCGCGCCACAGCAGCCGCCACAGCAGCATGGCCGCGTTCACCCACAACAGCGCCGAAAGCCAGCCGGATTCCGCGAACAGCGGCGGCAGCGCCTGGCCGGTCTCCGCCTCCAGCATCGAGCGCAACAGCACCTGCCCGCCAAGCATCGCCGCCGCCCCATAGGCAAGGAAGGTGACGGCAACGGCGAACAGCCCCTTGCGGTCGCGGGCCAGCCACCAGCGCGCCCAGAGCGAACCATCCCAGCCGAGCCGGTCCCAGCCAGAAAGGGCGATCCCCGTCAGCCAGCGCGATTTCTGCCGGACGGCGGCGTCCAGCGTCGCCGGAAAATATTCCCGCGTCGCCACCAGTTCGCCGCCCACCCGCACCCGCACCATGGCGGCCTTATGGCCGGCGCGGTGCAGCCGATAGCCAAGCTCGTAATCCTCGGTCAGGCTGTCGGAATCGAACGGCAGGCCGTCGGCGCCGGCCAGGCGCCGAAGCGCCCGGCAGTCGATCGCGGTCCCCACTCCCGCCGACGGCACCGCCGCGCCCAGCAGGCCGCGCACCACCATGTCCTTGGCGTGCGATTCCGCGAACTCGTCCAGATAATGGCCGGAAATCCAGCGCGAATTCCGGTCGGCCAGCGGCAGCACCGGCAACTGCACCATGGCAAGCGCCGGCATGAAACGATCATAGACCTGCAATGACAGCGGATGCACCACATCCTCGGCATCGTGCAGCACCACCGCCTTGTAGTCGACGCCGCCCAGCGCCGCCTCGTCCTCGACCGCCCGCCACAGCGCATTCAGGCAGTCGGCCTTGGTGGTGGGACCGGGGTGGCCGGTCGTCACCAGGCGGATCCTGGGGTCGCCGATCGAAGCGACCGCCTCCCTCGTCGCCGGATCGTTCGGATAGCAGCCGACGAACAGCCGATAGGAAGGATGTTGCAGGGTCGCCAGCAAGCGCCGCAGCATCGGCCCGATCACCGCGGCTTCGTCCCAGGCCGGAACGAGGATGGCGAATGCGCCCGGCAGTGGCGGCGGTGCCGGCAGTGGCGGCAGCGCCGATCCGCCGCCCCGCCGCCGGCGCGCCAGCCGCCGCCACAGATAGAGCAGGTCGACCGCCAGATCGTCGAGACTGCAAAGCAGGATGCCAACGGCCCCCACCCACAGCAGTTCGCGCGCCAGAACGGTGAAGACGGCCAGCGCCGGGATCAGCAGTTCCGGGTTCACGCCCGTTCGCGGCCCGGAGCGGCCTGCACAGGGATGCCGGCGGCATCCACGGGCGGATTCGGCAAGGAACGACGAAATCGCAACAGACGGCCCCCCAAGCCTCTGATGATCGCTGTTCCGTCCCCGCGTTAATGTTAATCAGGAAGCGGGTCGGAATTCAAGCGAATTGCACCCCGCCCCGCCGGGCGCTAGCAAAGGCCATGTCCATCTGCCCTGAAACCGCAGTCCTCGACCTGATGCGCCGCGTCTGGGAAACGGGAAACGAACGCCACGACCGCACCGGTGTCGGCACCCGCGCGCTCTTCGGCGCCATGCTGCGCTTCGACCTCTCGGACGGCCGCGTGCCACTCCTCACCACCAAGCAGGTGTTCTGGAAGTCGGCGGTGAAGGAACTGCTGTGGTTTCTTTCCGGCGATACCAGCATCCGCCCGCTGCTGGCCGAAGGCGTGCACATCTGGACCGACTGGCCGCTGGCCCGCTACCGCAGCGAAAGCGGCGAGCCAATCGCCCGCGCCGACTTCGAGGCGCGAATCCTTGCCGACGAAGCCTTCGCCAGCCGCTGGGGCGACCTCGGCCCGGTCTACGGCAAACAGTGGCGCCGCTGGCAGGGAGCGGACGGCCGGACGCACGACCAGATCGCCGCCCTGGTCGACAGCCTGCGCCGCAACCCCGCCGGCCGCCGCCACATCTTCACCGGCTGGAACGTCGCCGAACTGGCCGACATGGCGCTTCCCCCCTGCCACATGACCTATCAGTATTTCGTCGAGGATCGGCCGGACGGTCCCGGCCGGCTGTCCGGCATCCTCTACCAGCGCAGTTGCGACCTAGGGCTGGGCTTTCCCTTCAACATCTTCGAGGCGGCGCTGCTGGTGCGGATGCTGGCCGACCAGACCGGGCTGCTGCCGGGGGAACTGGTCTGGATGGGGGCGGATGTGCATTTGTATCTGAACCATGCCCATCTGGTGGAAACCCAGCTTTCCCGGACGCCGCGCCCCTTCCCGCACCTGAATCTGAAGCCGGCGGCCGATCTTTTCTCCTACCGCCTGGCGGATTTCGAGCTCGACGGCTATGATCCGCACCCGCGCATCCCGGCTCCGGTCGCGGTCTGAGCGGCGCGATTGCGCTTGAACGGCCGGTCGCTCCCTGCTAGGCGCGCGCTCACCAGTCGGCGGGCGTGCCCCGCTGGATTTCATGGCGTGCGGTCGTGGCGGAACTGGTAGACGCGCAGCGTTGAGGTCGCTGTGGCCGAAAGGCCGTGGAAGTTCGAGTCTTCTCGACCGCACCACTCATTCCGGGGTGACACCGGGTTTTCCGGTGATGTGAGTGGTTCCGCAAATTGTCCGCATTTTCCGTGGCTTTGCGCATGGTATGCAGGGCCGGTGCAGTAAGAGACGCGCTTTCCGGGGGCAGCCATGGCCGCACGGGCGAGGCGTTCTCTGCCGACCGGCAACCTGACTGCAGCTGGTCTTTTCCCATGTTTGCAGGCCTGCCTGCCGCAGGCCGGAACCGGGCGGGCAATGTTCTGCACTGCGGTTTTATCGTCACCAACGAACACATCCGTCACGGCGGGTGGGTGACAGTCATCCCACGGTGCGCGCTTCAAAGGCCGAGCATCTGCTCCTGCGCGTGCCAGTCGAGGGGAAGAGGTGTGTTCAACAGCATCTTGCGGGTAACCGTTCGCGGCACACTACCGTCGGCGATGGCCTCGACGATCTTTGGTGCAAGCCAGGAGAGGCGCACGAGGCGAGCGAGGCGGGTCCGGCATCTTCCCTCGCGATGGGCGATGGCGGCAATCGACATTCCCGGCGCCCGCAGCACCAGATCGCGCGCGCCTTGCGCTTCGACCAGCAAAAGAAGCAACTCGTGATTGGCATCGTTGATTGGTTGTGCAGCGTCCGCTCCAGCGTCGATGCACAGCCGTGCCTCGCGAAAGGGCCGCCGGGCAGGCAATGGCAACAGCAGCGGCCAGTCGTCCGCCTCGCCGCCGAGCCCGAGCGCTCGTGGATCAAGTATCAACTCGATACCACCATCCCGATCCGCCGCCAGACCCTGCACCGGCGTGCCGTGGCGCCGCGCCCATGCCGCCCGTAGTTCGGCAGGCGACATCGCCTCCAGCCTTGCGAGCGTCAGATGTGGTCCGCGTCCCATCATGCGCTCCCCAGCCGGTAGACAGATGGCCGGGTCTGTCTGTCTTCACCGGCAGGGCATCGTTCGCAGACGATGACGTATCCCCTCCTGCGTAGTCCGCTCAGCATGGCGCGCGTGGTGTGCGGCAGCCAGCTGGTTGCCTCAACCAGCTGCGCGACGGTTGCACCTTCCGACCGAGTCAACAGCGCAAGGATCAGCTCCGTCTTCGATGGCTGCATCCCGGCAACGCGGGCGGGCGTCTCCGCTTGTGAAGCCGCGGCCGGACACTTCGCAGCCGTCGTTTTCCGCATCGGCCGATCCGCCAGTGCCGAAGCCCCGGCTTGTGGCGATTTCCGCTGACGGACCTTGCGCGTGCCGCGTTCGATGGTCCCTTTCGATCCGCGTGCGTCAGGATTCGTTGCAGCGCTACCGGTGGTGTTCATCATGGTTCTCCTTGTCCGGGAAGGCACCACGCCCTCCCACCAGGAGAAGCCCTGCCGGTTTCCCGGTCAGGGCCGGCCCCCAAAGGGCCGTCATCCATGTCTGCACCCGTCAGCAGCGATCAGCCGGCATATTCTCCCTCGCGGAACAGTTGGTCACGCACCTCGCGCAGCTGTGCCAGTACATGCCGGAGCGAGCCGACATCGCCCCAGTTGACCGAGTCAGGATCTGCACCAAAGTGATCATCGCTCATCTCCCGCAGACGCTCGAGGATGGCATCGATCTCCAGCTTTGCCGCGACGAACGCAGCAAGCGCCTGTGGCCTTCCCATTCGCCCGCAGTCCGTGCTTTTCCACATTTTTCGACTCTCTCCACTGTTCGATCGCACGACACCACAATGCTTGCTTTCAGCCACAAGGGAAGTGCAAAAACACCACATTCTCAGTCCCGTATGCCGCGTCGACCCTGCGCTCGCGAACCGTCGCCCGGGACAGCCGCGGCACGTCTCGCAGTTGCACCGTTCGTAAGCCTGCGACGCCACCATTCGCGCATGTCGGAGTCGGGACGCGGCGCGTCCTTCTCCCACGACCGGTCCTTGAGTTCAGCCTTGCAGCGATCCGGCAGTACCTCGTTGATCTGGTCGAACCTTGCCTGCGCCCGATGCCAGTCCTCGAGCAGCATCGCTCTCTTCCCGGGACTGCGCGCCTTGCGATAAAGACCCGCATAACCACTGACGTCATCCTGATACTCTGCCCTCCACTCCAGCAGCAGGTCCTGATTGGCTTTCTCCTCCGGCGAGAATGGCCCTCTGAGCCGTACTTCTCCCGTTCTCGGATTGATGTCGATATCGTCCGGATGCGGAATCATCTCCGGAGGCTCGATGCCAAGTGCCCGGCAACGCTCGAGTTCGCGCTCGGCCCCTTGCTTGTAGATTGTCATCTGCTCGAACAGTTCCTGCCGGCTCTTGCGGGCTTCTTCCTCCACGTCGTTCACCAGCTGCACGATCAGCTGCCGGGCAGGCCGGTTGCCCTTGACTACCGCTGCGCTCATGCGTTCTTCTCCGCCATCCGCATCGCGGCTACCGTCATCTTCTGGCTCTGATCAATGAGTCCTGAGCCTAATGTCACTGCACGATCTGGAACTCGAGTAAATCGCCATGGAGAAAGGCTTCTGACGCTCATCGCTGAAGAAGAAAGCGCTGACGTGCAACCTATCAGGTCTTGCAGCAGGTGCGATCGGCGCAAGACGATGCGTGCCGGCCTATTGAACACCCCGTGGCAGCTGGAAGCGCCGAGAAAAGCAAAGCGTCGCAACCTGGTTATCTTGAGACACTGGGAGACCTTCGAATACAACGCTCAAACCCCCTACATTCACGCTCATACCGGGGCCAGCCAGGCATGACGGTGGAAACACGCCACCTGGTCCGACAATCCACGGAAAATGGTGAACCTCTCGTCCCTCTTGAGAATGATCGTCTGCACGCAACACCTCCGGTCGGGGACAGATGTCGGGTTTGCGGCCGATCACATGGCGCTCCATCGGAAAGAAACGGCAGCGAATCGATTCGCCCATGGCCGGATTCGGGATCGTGACTGCCGAAACATTGGCGCCGATGCCCGGGGCACGACAGGCACGAACGAAGTCAACAAGTTGTTCCGCAATCCATGACGGCGTCACTTTGGATTCATTTGAGACTATTGTCTGACACAAGTGCTTCAGCCGTTCCGGCTCTGCCAGCATGCCAGCCCACATGATGCACGCCCCGTTCCTCGTCACATGACGCGGTGCCATCACCGGACTTTGTATGCGCCCATCTGACACATCAAATCTGTACCAAAGTGGGCGAGCCAGCCCATGGTGATTCCATTGAAAGCCGGCTGCTCTGATCTGCACCAAGTCCTCCTTTTTAAGGCGCCCTTGCAATTGTTCGCAAATCAGCCGCATGGCTTTCCCGACATCCATCGGCTTGCAGACATCGCCCATGGCGAACCCGCCTGCACCCTCGGCATTTCGTGTTGCCGCACCTCCCGTCAGAAGATTGGCTATCCATTCGTCGGTTGGCAGGCATCCGATAAAGGCGCGACCTGCATAGCCGATGACGCAAATGCCGTCGCGACCTATGAAGACAATCTGCTTTACCGCACATTCGTCGAGCGGCTGGATTTCCGATCTTCCGAGATAGGATACTGACACCAGACGATCGGCAACCTGAATTGCCACCTTTGCTGAGATGTATGAAACGACAAGAGTCATGGTTTAATTCTAGTGCATATTGACAACAGTATAAAGTCCTTCCCGAGCCAACATTGGCCCTTCCTCTCAGGAGTTGGGGTCTCCGGCAATCCCGGGGCGGTTCAGTTGCATGACCTGGTGCAGCATCTCGAGACACACCCGACGAGCGATCTTGCCGATGCGGGCTTCCCCGCCGACTGGCTTGACCGTCCGCTATGGAGAGAGGCAAAGAGCAACACTGCTGTCTGGTAGTGCTTCATTACCAACAAAGAGATAGCGGCAAGCAGGGGGCGTATGGGCACGCTGGAAAAACAGATCGAGGACGGGCTGATCAAAAAGCTCGAAGCCCTCAAATACACTTGGCGCGCTGATATCAGATCGGCAATTCGACCATCGGCCAGGCGAAGAGCGTAGGCGGTTGCGCCGCGTTCCGGCAACGCAATCGCATTGGCGGGGGCAAAGCGATGGGGCCATGGCGTTGAGGCACTCACGAGTTCCGACGCGAGTTGGGCGCCGATCAATTCGGGCAGGTCGCCCGACCAGTCGACCGAGGCCAGGGGACGCTCGAGTTGGACTTCGGTTTTGACCAGCCGGCCGATCGCGAAACGGAGCACGCCACTGCCGGCTTCGAGCAGTTTGTTGCGTGCGGAGTCTGAATAGAGAGCCTGGAGAAGCGGCGACCCCTCGTCGATCGTCGTCGGGAGTTCGCCGACACGCGCAAAACTCCGCACGATCAACCGGCCACCGATCTCCAGTTCCGCGGACACGCCGAGGTCGCGTAACGCGATCGGACTCTCGACACGGATTTGGAGCCGCTGCTCGATCAACGCCTCGAAGGCGCTGTCGCGCTCGAACAGACTGAGGTCCACCGGCGCATTTTCGGGCGGCAGAGCAACCTCGCATCGTGCGCCCGGATGGCCGGCTGGTCCGGAGATAGCCGTCACTCGTTCGCCGGCAGTCAAGGCACGCGGCGCCTCTGCCGAGAGTGGCGGACCTGATTTGAAGAGCAGGAATGGACGGCCCGGACGAACGATCGCTTGCGGAGCGGCAATCGCATCGGCCGGGTGGCGCGCGATGGAGGAACGGGCATTATCGGAAAGCATGCCCGCGGCAGCGAGAATTGCGCGTTCGTCATTGTCGCGCAAATTGGCCTCGAAGATGCGATAGCCACATACCGAGCCGAGCGGTCGCAGGCGCTCGATCGCCGAGCCCTTGATCCGTATGCCCACCCACGCGGTCTCCGCGTCCAACGGGAAGGCACGCTCGGACGGGCCTTCGAAGCGGAGCCAGTCAGCTAGACGGGCGCCCTCAGCGGCGCTTGCCCATGCGCGCAAGCTCGCAAAATTGGCGGCACGGCCGGGACCTGGTAGAGCGGCAACAGGCGCGCGGGTCATGAGACGTCCGATCGAACCGACCAGATCGATCGGCAGCAGGGCGTTGGCGATAGGCCAAGAGATGATGGAGAAATGGCTGCTGAAGGCACTCTCGGAAGGCTGGGATATCTTGTATTTTGCGGCAAGCGCCGCGAACGCATCACCGATCTGAGCGCGCTGCGCCATGGTGACGGGAAGACCGAGGGCATCGCTCAGCTTCGCCCAATATTCGGTTCCTACGCCCTCAAAGCGAAAGCCGATCTCCGCTGCGGCGGCGCATACGAACAGGGGCGCTCGGGAAAGCAGGCCATCCAGGCTCTGCTTCGGAACCAGGGGCGTCAGTTCATCGAAAGGCGCTGGCCATAGGTGTCGGCGCTGGTGGCATCGCCGCAGATCAGCCGGTGCGGCCCCACTGCCCAGATGTCGCCCAGGCGGGTAACCGCGACTTCTTCCGGTTCGGGCGCCTCGTCGAGCGGATCGGGCTCGCCGGCATCCGCTATCGGGTTGATGAGCAGATCGATCTCTGGCCAGTCAAAGCCGGTCAGGGTCAGGTCGAAATCGAGATCGAGCGCCTGCAGTTCGCCCAGTTCGAGCCGCAGCATCTCCGTGTCCCAGCCGGCGTTGAGCGCCAACTGATTGTCGGCGATGGCATAGGCGCGCAGTTGCTCGGGTGTCAGATGGTCGAGCCGCACGGTCGGCACGCGGGTCATGCCGAGCTTTGCGGCCGCCTTCAGCCGACCATGCCCGGCGATCACCTTGTTGTCGGCATCGATCAGGACCGGCACGGTGAAGCCGAACTCGGCGATGCTGGCGGAGATCTGCGCGATCTGCTTCGCCGAATGGGTGCGCGCGTTGCGCGCATTGGGCTTCAGCAAGCCCGGTTCGATATAGTCGATGGAAAGATTGTCCATGGGACCGCTCCAACAAACCGGAGCGATGGCCATTATAACAAGGCGTGCGCTCCGGAGGTTATCCGAAACCACGCCTTCCCCATGGTCAGCGATCGACCCTTCCGGGCGGGACCGGAGCCATGCCAGGCCGATCCGTCCTGCGACGGCATGAGCATCGCGGCCATGCCGCGCGTCAGCTTCCGTCTCGGGTGCCCGATATATAGGCGATCGCGGGCACGCCGTAAAGAAGGTCAACTGTCCGGCCTGCTGGCCGCGCTGCGCCGGTAGGGCGTTTTCCCTGCTGATGACGGGGAAATTCCCTGCCAGCGGTGAGCAGGGAATTTGGAGCTCAGACTGTTGAATGAAGGCGGGTTTTCTCGCCAAAATCGCGACAATTCGGCTTCGAAATGCCTGAAAGTGCGATTAGCAGGGAATTTAACGCCTGAGACGCGTTCGCTACGGACTGCGTCGCGCACCAGCCATTTCCCCGCTCTGCCGGGTGTCCCGACGCCACCGGGTTTTCACAGAATCTGTCGTGTCTCTACGGCCCTGTTATGTTAAACTGTTAACGTGACAACCAAATGAGAGGGTGACAATGCCCAAACGATATGACAACGGGCATTTCCTTGCCACATTCGCCAGACTGAAAGAGGAAACAGACGACGACCCCAAGCAATTATGTCCTCTCGGAAAACTCGGCCAGGAAATCCAGCGTCTGTGCGAAGAACTCCATAGGTCCGCCGAAGAGTTCCAGGCTTTCGAAGAGCGGTCGCCAGTGGCGATGGCGAGGCATATCTCTCCAGCCAGCGTCAAAGCGCGGCGGGAATATGAAGAGCGCTGGGCAGAACCGGTCTCTAGCGTGGCCTGGCGCTGGCTTTTATTGGCGCTTGAAAAACAATTCCCCGTGCTTTCTGAAAACGATGAGGAGGCCGAGGAGTTCCCAAAAGCAAAACAGGATCCGCTTGCGGACCGTATCGAGGACTGGAAATACGATTCGAAAGGATGGGCGCGAGAGATCGAACGGGCATTCGATGAAATATTCGAGCTAAGTGGATGCGATACCAGTGGCGAGTACGAGTGGGTGGAAGGCAGTCTTCGTGCGTGGGACAGACTACGGGGTGCTGGCCTGGATGTTGCCGACGCCCTCTGGCGGCGCCGTGCCATCCCCTTCGTGCTCGTGCCGCAACATGTCGCCAATCGGTACGGCAAAGAACATCAATCGCTCTATCTTCGCTTACACCAGGCCGCAAAGGCGTTTATCTTCGGTGCGCCGCTAGCCGCGCTCGCATTGCAGCGCGCAGTGCTGGAGGAGGTGCTGAAAAAGCACTGGGGATCGGAAAAGGGACATATACGGGATGCCTGTCTTCCAGAATTGAGCTGGGACAGTCGCGCTGACAGATTGAAAAATCTGGCAAACAAAGCACTTCACGGGGAGCCGGAAAAGCTGAAACCGGCTAGGCAGGATCGAGCCATCATCGAAAATTTCCTGCTTCTGAGGTTGTTGATCGAACGATCCCCCGAACAATCCGCTCGGAAAAACACCTAGGAAGGCTGGAAGGAAGGCTGGGCGATCCTGTTGCCTGCCCAAAGTTCCTTCTTTCCGGGGGCGGCCATCCCGCTGGAGGCGGCCAGGCGCCCGAGATGCGCCAGCCGGCCGCGCCGGCGCCGGCCGTGCCCACAGTCAAGGCCCGCGCACGAAGCCAAAGGCCGAAACCGGCTTAAGCGGCCTCCGCGACCAGGGCGGGATCGTCGACCTTTTTCAGCAATCCGGCGCGCTTGGCGACGATGGTCGGAACCAGCGCCTGCCCGGCGACGTTGACGGCGGTGCGCCCCATGTCGAGGATGGGGTCGATGGCGAGCAGCAGCCCGACGCCTTCCAGCGGCAGGCCGAGCGTCGACAGCGTCAGCGTCAGCATGACCACCGCCGCCGTCATCCCCGCCGTCGCCGCGGACGCCAAACGAAGGAACGCCAAAGGAAGGCAGGCGAAACTGGCCGGGCCGCTCGAGCGACATGCTTCTCTCCTTTTTCCGGCGCGCCGGGCCGGATACCGACAGGGGCGGGATACCGACAGGCGCACCATCACGGGCATCGGCCATCACGGGCACCGGGCCGCCACCGCTCGCGCGGAGGCGCCCAAGGGGCGCTTAACAGGCCCGGCCCCGCCGTTCGATCAAAGATTTCTTATGCAAGCGCAAGAAATTCTATACCCCGAGCCGGAGTGCGAAACACACGCTCGCCAGGCAAGCTTGTATTGCGGTTTTGAAAGGCCTGTTTCCGCCGGCCTGTCCCCGATTCCAACGCCGATCCCAACTTCGGCCCCAACCCCGGCTAGGCGGCCTCGGTCAACCGCGACCGGCGCCTTGCCGGATGCTCCGAGCGCACATGACCATGGCCGCATGGTCCTTTGTCGCCGAGGGCAGGCCGCCGTTCCGGCGAAGGTTGCGCTCCGTCAATCTGTACTTCATCGTGAATGGATGAAAAACAGACTGGACGATTGAGATCACAGATGGCAATATGCGGCCGCTGACTGATGCAAGGAGCGGTCGCGCGCGCTGGCACCAACGCGTCACAACGCGCCATACCAACGCGTTGCAACGCGTCATAAGGGAGGAACACATGTCTGCACGTCGTATGAAAATCCTGACGCTTGCTGCCCTGGCGGGCAGCAGTTCATTGTTGTCGCTCGGCCTGGCCAACCCGGCCATGGCCCAGGATCGCGGCCAGGCCGCCGCCGACGCCGGCTTCGACATCATCGTCACCGCCACCCGCCAGTCGCAGTTGCTGTCCAGGGTGCCGGTCAGCGTCAGCGCCATGACCGAGGAAACCCTCGAGCAGAAGGGCATCAAGTCCTTCGAAGACGTGGCGCGCTTCACGCCGGGCGTGGATTTCAGTTCCGGCAGCAACAAGATCAGCATCCGTGGCATTTCGTCCGGCGCCGGCGCCGGCACCACCGGCATCTATCTGGACGACACGCCGATCCAGATGCGCGGCCTCGGCTTCAGCGCCGACGATTCGCTGCCCGGCATCTTCGATGTCGAGCGGGTCGAGGTGCTGCGCGGCCCGCAGGGCACGCTGTTCGGCGCCGGGTCGGAAGGCGGCACCGTCCGCTACATCACGCCGCAGCCCGGCCTTCAGGATTACAGCGGTTTCGCCCGGGCGGAAGTCTCGCAGACCCAGCATGGCGGCGCCAACTACGAGATCGGCGCCGCTGTCGGCGGCCCGCTCGTCGTCGACAAGATCGGCTTCCGCGCCAGCGCATGGCACCGCCGCGACGGCGGCTGGGTGGATATCGTCACGACGGACTCGATCGGACCGGCCAACCCACGCGGCATCGTCAGCGAGAAAAACGCCAACAACGCCGCGCAGGCCGCGCCCCATGAATCGCTTGACCGACACGACGGTGTTGCGCGGCGCCCTGGCCTTCCAGCCGAGCGAAGATCTGACCATCACGCCTTCCCTGCTCTACCAGCAGCAGACGGTGCGGAACGGCAGCGCCTTTTTCGAGGGCATTTCCGATCGCAAGGGGCATGTGTTTCGCAACAGCAGCCCGGACAGAAGCGGCAGCAGGGACAAATTCTATCTGGCGACGCTGAACGTGCAATATGATTTCGGCGATGTCAGCGCGATCTCGAACACAAGCTATTTCCATCGCGACAACTATACCGGCTATGATGGAACATTGTACGATCTAGGCTATTACCAGAATCTCTATCGGGACTATATGGAGGATCTCGGCCAACCGGCGCCGCTATATCCTTTCCTGGTCGCAACCGGGATCAACCCGGACATTCCCTATTATCTAAGCCCGGCGGTGGTCACCAACCTGCAACGGAATTTCACCCAGGAATTCCGCCTGCAATCGAGCAACCCGGACGCGCGGCTGAACTGGGTGGCCGGCGTATTCTATCAGAGAAACAAGCAGACCAGCGTCGAAGAGCTGGTCGAGACCGTCGACAATTTCTTCCCCATCGTCTTTGGAATGACGCTCGAGGATTTCTTCGAATGGCCCATGTGGGGGGACGACAGCTATATCAACGAAACCAAGGCCACGGAATCGCAGATCGCCGGCTTCGCCGACATCACCTACAGCCTGACCGACAAGCTGAAGGTGACCGCCGGCGCACGCTACGCCAAGACCAAATTCTCTTTCACCAATTTCGCCGACGGATCGCAGAATTTCGAACGCACCACCGGCGAGGGCAGTTCCGTGGACAAGCCGTTCACGCCGAAGCTCGGCGTCTCCTACCAGGCGGACGAGAACAACATGTTCTACGCCACCTGGGCGAGGGGCTTCCGTGTCGGCGGCGCCAACCCGCCGGTTCCCTACGACGCCTGCAAGCCGAGCTTCGATGATTTCGGCCTGACGGGGGCGCCGCACGGCTACAATTCGGACAAGGTGACCAGCATCGAAATCGGCACCAAGAACAACCTGGTCGACCGCAAGCTGCAGATCGCCGCCAGCGTCTACGACATCAAGTGGACCGGGATTCAGCAGAACGTCAACCTGTCCTATTGCGGCATCCAGTTCACCGACAATCTCGGCACCGCCAAAAGCACCGGCTTCGACTTGCAGATGCAGGCGCGGCCGGCCAGGGGAGTGTCGGTCGATCTTGCCGTCGGCTACACCGATGCAAGATACACCGGCGATGTCCGCTTTGGCGCCGACCGCATCGTCGTCAGCGCCGGCGACTCGCTCGGGTCTCCGCCGTGGACGGTTTCCACCGGCCTGCAATATGATTATCGGGCCTTTTTCATCCGCGGCGACTATCAGTATCGCAGCAAGCGCTCGCGGCTGATCCCAAGCATGAATCCGCGCAACCGCGGCTACAACCCGAACACCATCAATCCAGACGAGCTCAGCATCGTCAACCTGCGCGCCGGCGCCCTCGTCGGCCCGGCGAACGTGTCGCTGTTCGTCAACAATCTGTTCGACCAGACGCCGCTCACCTCGCGCGGGCAAAGCGGCGGGTCGCGGTCCGAGCTCTTCACGCTCGGCACCATCCGGCCGCGCACCTTCGGCCTGACGGTCAGCTTCAGGCAGTAACCCCCTCGGGCCGGCTTCCGCCGGCCCGTCCCTTCGAATGAACAGGAAAGGCGACCCCATGCAAATTTCCCGCAGCATCCTCCTTGCCGGATCCCTGCTGTTGATCGCCGGCTGCTCGCAGCCGGCCCCCGAGCCGGCGGCGCCGGCGCCGGTGGATCTGGCCGCCGTGGAAGCGGAAGTGCGCGATTTCGTCATCAACTACAACAACGACTACGCCAACAACGATCTCGACCCCTATTTCTCGTCGTTCGATCCCGGCCTGACGCAATGGTATGCCAGCGGCCGCGTCGATCTTCCCTCCTATGAGGAAAGCTGGCGCAGGAACATCGCCGCCGGCGGCGGCAACACCAAGGTCGATGTCACCGACCTGGTGATCCAGCTGAACCCGGCAGGGGACGCGGCGGTCGCCACCTATGTGGTCGAGGTGCAGCCGCGCAAGGACGGCCAGCCGGTCGACCGCATCGACCGCAACCAGGAAACCGACGTATTGTTCAAGCTCGACGGCGCCTGGAAGGTCGTCCACGTCAACTATCGTTCGGCGGCGGCGCCGAAAGCGGCCGACTGAGGCCGGAAGATCGCGGCGGACCAATGATGCGAACGCTTGCTGAAACGCGCGCTGCCATCGGGCGGCTGGTTCTGCCGCGGCACGCGGTCGTCGGCGGCCGCCCGGTGGCGGCCGTCGACGGCGCGACCTTCGACAATATCTCGCCGATCGACGGCCATGTCCTCGGCCAGGTGCCGCGCATGGGCGCCGCCGACATCGACCGGGCGGTGGCCTCGGCGCGCGCCGCTTTCGAGGACGGCCGCTGGCGGGCGCTCCCTCCAAAGGCGCGCAAGAAGATCCTGTTCGCCCTCGCCGAGCGCATGGAGGCCGAGGCCGACGCGCTGGCGCTCCTGGAAACGCTCGACACCGGGAAGCCGATCCGCGATTCCCGCAACGTCGACATCCCGCTCGCCATCCAGACGGTGCGCTGGTA
>CAYYGQ010000001.1:35212-36036 GCA_964471485.1 uncultured Sandaracinobacter sp.
CGAAGCGCTCGACAAGGTGTATGGCGAAGTTGGGCCGAGCGACCCTTCCAAGCTGTCGCTCGCCGTCCACGAGCCGCTGGGGGTGGTCGGCGCCATCACGCCGTGGAATTTCCCCCTGCACATGGCGATGTGGAAGGTGGCGCCCGCCCTTGCCATGGGCAATTCGGTGGTGCTGAAGCCGGCCGAGCAGGCGCCGATGACGGCGATGCGCGTCGCCGAACTGGCCATCGAGGCCGGGCTTCCCGCCGGCTGCTTCAACGTCGTCACCGGCTTCGGCGACCCGGCGGGCTCGGCGCTGGCCCGCCACATGGATGTCGACATGATCGCCTTCACCGGCTCGGGGCCGGTCGGGCGCAAGCTGATGCAATATTCCGGCGAAAGCAATCTGAAGCGCATCAGCCTCGAACTCGGCGGCAAGGCGCCGCAGATCGTCTTTGCCGACTGCCCGGACATGGACGCCGCCGCCGAGGCCGCCGCCTGGGGGGTGTTCTTCAACCAGGGCGAAGTGTGCACGGCGGCGTCGCGGCTGCTGGTGCAGCGGGACATCGCCGACGATTTCCGCGCCCGCGTCATCGAGGTGGCGCGAACCATCCGCGTCGGCGACCCGCTCGACCCTGAAACCCGGTTCGGCGCCATGGTCAGCAAAACGCAGCTCGGCACCGCGCTCCGCTACATCGACACCGCCCACAAGGAAGGCGACCGGCTTCTTCTTGGCGGCAACCAGGTGCGCGGCGACAGCGGCGGTTTCTATCTGGAGCCGACCATTTTCGACTGCGCCGCCGAAAGCTCGACGCTGGCGCGGGAAGAAGTGTTCGGCCCGGTGC
>CAYYGQ010000002.1:0-34951 GCA_964471485.1 uncultured Sandaracinobacter sp.
GATGGCGGGCCGGGCAGCACGGGCACGGTCGGCAAGCTGCGGATGCAGGGACGGGAAGTGTTCCGCCACGCCGTCACCAACCTGGCCGGCGTTGCCGAGGAAGTGCTGGCGACGGCTGGTATTGCCGCCGACGCCATCGACTGGATCGTGCCGCACCAGGCCAATGCCCGCATCCTGGAGGCGACGGCAAGGAAGCTCGGCGTGTCGCCGGAAAAGGTGGTGATGACCGTCGACCACCATGCCAATACCTCGGCGGCTTCGGTGCCGCTGGCGCTCGACGAGGCCGTCCGCGACGGCCGCATCCGCGAGGGGCAGCTCTGCCTGCTGGAAGCAATGGGCGGCGGCTTCACCTGGGGGGCGGTGCTGTTGCGCTTCTGAACGACGGTTAACTCTTGTAAACGAACCGTTTGGCGATGCCGACAGAGGTCTTCACGGAAACGTCGCTTTCGCTTAGGTTTCCCGTGGAAGGATGGGGCATGGCTGATTCGAAACCGTCGAAGGGCAGGGTGGTTCCGACGTTGACGCGGGCGGACCTAGCGGATGAACTGCATCGTTCCATCGGCCTGTCGCGCGCCGAATCGGCCGATCTTGTCGAGCAGGTGCTGACGGCGATCAGCGAAGCGATCCTGGCCGGCCACAATGTGAAGCTTTCCTCGTTCGGCAGCTTCATGCTGCGGAAAAAGGGGCTTCGGGTGGGGCGCAACCCGAAAACCGGGGTCGAAGTGCCGATCCAGCCGCGCACCGTCCTCACCTTCCGGCCGAGCCAGTTGCTGCGGCAGAGGATCAACGAATGACGACGGCGAAGGACGATGCGGCCTTTCGCACCATCCGCGAGGTGTCGGAACAGCTTGGCGTGCCGCAGCATGTGCTCCGCTTCTGGGAAACGCGCTTTCCCGAACTGAAGCCGCTGCAACGTGGCGGCAACCGCCGCTATTATCGCCCCGGCGATGTGGCGCTGGCCTCGGCCCTGCAACGGCTGCTGCACCGCGACGGCTATACGGTGAAGGGGGTACGCAAGCTGATCGACGCCCATGGCATCGCGCAGTTGCCGGCCATCGCCGATGGCGTCACTCCGGGGGACGGGGCTTTGGGCGACGGCGCTCCTTCGCTTGGCGAACTGAGCCGGGTGCGGCAACTGCTGGCGGAAGCGCTCGCCGCCTGACCGTTCGCCTGTTGGCGCCTGGGGCGCCTATCGGCAGGCCTGATGGCGCCTATTGGCAGAAGGGCGCCGCCCCCATCACCGACTTGATGCCGTTTACCAGCATGGTCTGGAATTCCGTGGCGCCCGGCATCCCGCTGTCTTTTTCATAGGCGGCGGAAGCGTGGCCGAGCGTCGTCACCCACGCCTTGCCGCCATCATAATATTGGCACCAGGCGACGGGGTGGAAATCGCCGTGCCCCGGATGCTGGCCGACCACGGACGGATAGCGCGGCCGCAGCATCGCTTCCGGCAGTTTCGCTCCCTGCTCGCCCATGGCGGCGGCGATGGCTTCCGGGTTGTCGGCGACGGGGACCGCCGGCGGCCAGGATTTTTCGTCCACCGTGGCCAGGAAGCGCACCTTGGTCGGGAAGGGCACCAGATTATACCATTCGTCGTGGAAGCGGAAACGCTTTGGCAGGTCTTTCGTCGATGCGTCCTTGTCGTCGACGATGACCACATCGCCGTCGCGCGCCGGTTCGTGGCTGTAGAAATTGGCGCCGCCAAGCAGCCCTTCGTAGTAAGGCCAGTTGTAAAGAGTGCCGAAGGCGTTGTGGATGGCGACGAAGCCGCCGCCGGCGCGCATATATTGGCGAAGCGCGGTTTTCGCGGCATCGTCGAGGGCGTCGCGCGACGTGGAAAGAAAAATAACGGCGTTGTAGCCGGAAAGATCGCCCATCTGCGCGACATCCTCGGTCACGTCGATGTCCCAGCCGTTTTCGGCGGCGAGGCGCACCAGGCCGCGCTGGGCGATGTTGTCGGCCCCGAGCGGCGGATTCAGCCCGGCGGGCAGCACCTGGCCGAGGCTGGCGTGCCGCGCGGCGCCGGTGCGGCTGAACACCAATATCCGGTATTTCGTCGTCGGGCTGCGCGGCCAGTCGTGGTAGCAGGCGGGGTCGAGGCCACGGCAGACGCCATAATCCATGGCGCCCAGATGGTCGTTGATGGCGCCGCCGGGGTTGCCGGTTTGCGCCGGAAGCGCCGCCGCGGCGAAGAGGCCGGCGGAAGCGGCGAGGAGTTTCAGACACATCCGCTTCATGGGTGGTTCTCTCCAGTGGTTGCCTCTCCGGGAGGCTATCATGTTCGCACTGGATGGTTCATTGCAAGAAGAAAATTCTTGCATTCGTGCCCGACCCCGAGAAAGATCGCTTGCTCAGCTTCTTGAGGGGAAAGCCATGCTGAAGGATTTCAAGGCGTTTATTGCCCGCGGCAACATGCTCGATCTGGCCGTCGGCGTCATTATCGGTGGCGCGTTCGGCACCATCGTCACCTCGCTGACCGAGGATGTTCTCATGCCGGTGATCTCGCTGTTCACCGGCTCGGCCGATTTCACCGAGAAGTTCATCCGCCTGTCCGCCATCCCCGCCGATTTTGCCGGCGACCCCAATGATTATGCGGCGCTGAAGGAGGCGGGCGTCGCCATGCTCGGCTATGGAGCCTTTCTGACGGCGCTGCTGAACTTCCTTATCCTCGCCTTCGTGGTGTTCCTGATCGTGCGCTTCGCCAACAGGATGATCGCCTCGATGCAGGAGCCGCCGGCCCCGGCCGAGCCGGCGCCGACCCCCGAGGAAGTGCTGCTGCTGCGGGAAATCCGTGACAATCTGAAAAAATGATGCGGGCAGGGATGCCGCGCGCAGGGATGCAGTGCGCGGGGATGCCCCGCCCAGGGATGCCGTGCGCGGGAATGCCCCGCCCAGGGATGCCGTGCGCGGGGCTGGCCGCGCTGGCGCTGCTGCCGGCGCTGCTGGCGGCCTGCGCGCCGACGGCGGCGCCGGAGGGCGAGCCGGTGCCGCCCGCCGCAGCGCCGTCCGCCGCCTCCCCATCCGCCGTGGCGGACGTGCTGAACGGCAGCGAATGGCGGGTGTTCGAGATCGACGGCGCCGGACTGGTCGCCGATTCGGCGCCGAGTTTGCGTTTCGCCGAGGGGCGCCTCTCGGGCATGGCAAGCTGCAACCGCTTTACGGGCCGCTACAGCATCGGGGCGGGCGGCTCCCTCGGCATCGCACAGCTGGCGTCGACCATGATGGCCTGCCCCGAGCCGCTGATGCGGCAGGAAGACCGCTATCTGCGGCTGCTGGGGCAGGCGCGGAGCTACCGCACCGACGCCGGCGTGCTGACGCTGACCGATGGCGACGGACGCCATCTCCGCGCCCGGAAATGACGGGGGCGGCGACCGCCGCGCCCCGCCGTTCCGCTCAGAAGCTCCGCATCGAGACGATCTTGCCGGGGTTGCGCGGCGGTTCGCCCTTCGGCAGGGCATCCACATGCTCCATCCCTGCCGTGACTTCGCCCCAGACGGTGTATTGGCCGTCCAGAAAGCGGGCGTCGTCGAAGCAGATGAAGAACTGGCTGTTGGCGCTGTCGGGGTTCTGCGCCCGCGCCATCGAGCAGACGCCGCGCACATGGGGAGCGCTGGAAAATTCCGCCTTCAGGTTCGGCAGGTCCGAGCCGCCGGTACCGCGCCCCAGCGGGCAGCCGCCCTGCGCCATGAAGCCGGGGATGACGCGGTGAAAGACGATGCCGTCGTAGAAACCGCGATCGGCCAGCTCGACCATGCGCCGCACATGGTCGGGGGCAAGGTCGGGGCGGAGGCGGATCACCACTTCGCCGTTTTCGAGTTCGATGCGCAGATGTTCGGGCGTCTGGTCTGACATGGGGGTCCGTTCCTTGTTGCAAGAGGCGCTTCACCTAGCGGCACAGGCGCTTTGTCGCCAGCCCCCGGGGTCGGCCCTTGCCAATCGGCGCCGGAGCGGGCTTTCTGCGCCGGTGTTGCGTTTTTCCTCGCGCCCTTCTTCCTTATGCCTGATTCCGGCGCTGCTGCTGGCCTGCGGCGCATCCGTCTCGGCCCAGGATGCCCAGGATCCCCAGGATGCCCTGCCGCCGGCGCCCGGAAGCGAATTGTTCGCGCCGCTGCCGCCGATCCCCGAGCCGGACGAAGCCGGGGAGCCGCCGCCGGCCGACCTCGACGACGAAGCCGAGCCGGAAGCGGTGGCGCCGCCCGATCCGGCGCTGCTGGCGCCGCTGCCGGCGCTCGGAGGCTTCGATCTCGTCCCCGACCCCGGTTTCCAGTTCACCGACGGCGACGAGGAAGGCCGCCGCTATCGCCTGCTGGTGAGCGGGCTTGAGGAAAGCGGTCTCGAAGGCGAATTCCGGCGGCTGTCGGCGTTGCAGCGCGGCGCCGGCCGCGACGCCACGCTGGCGCAGATCGCCGCCCGCACCAACGCCGACCGGCTGCTGCTGGAACGGCTGCTGGCGTCCGGCGGCTGGTATGCCGGCGAGGCCGAAGCGACGATGACCACCGCCGACGACGGCCGCATGGAGGTTCGTTTCTCGGTGGTTCCCGGCGAGCGCTACCGCTGGAGCCGCATCACGCTCGACCTCATCCCCGACGACCGCCCCGACCTTGCCGACGATTTCGGCCTTCGGGCCGGCGACCCGGTGCGGGCCGCCGCCGTCGAGGAAGCGGAAGGCGAATTGCTTCGCACCTTGCGGGAAAACGGCTTTCCCTTCGCCGAAATCGGCGTTCGCGACGTGGTGCTTTCGGAAAGCGAGCCGACGGCCAGCTATTTCCTTACCGGCGACATCGGCGACAGCGGCGTGTTCGGGCCGATTCGCATCGACGGCTTCCAGCCCTTTTCGGTCGCCCATGCGGACGTGATCGCCCGCTTCCGCCCCGGCGACCCTTACGACGCCCGCCTCGTCGACGATTTCCGCCGGGCGCTCATCGCCACCCAGCAGTTCGGCGGCGTGACGGTGCGTCCCGTCGACAGCGGCGAGCGCGACGCCGAAGGCAACGCCATCACCCAGATCGACGTGTCCGGCAATCCGGGGCCGCAACGGCTGCTGACCGGGCAGGCCGGTTATGCCAGCCGCGAGGGGCTGCGGCTGGAAGGCGCCTGGCGCCACCGCAGCCTGCTGTCGCCCGAAGGCGCCTTCACCGGCCGCCTCGTGCTCGGCACCGAAGAGCAGCGCCTTTCCTCGGACTTGCAGATAAGCAACTGGCATCAGCGCGACCGCACCCTCTTCTTCGGCGCCGGAGTGGCCAACCTCACCCCGCCGGCCTATCGGGCGCAGACGCTCGACCTCCGCACCGATCTCACCCGGCTTTCGACGCCGATCTGGCAGAAGCGCTGGATCTGGTCGGTGGGGGCGCGCTTCGGCATCTCGCGCGAGCAGCAGAAGGTGCCGAAGACGGCCGCCGACAGCGCGCTTGACGACCACCGCGTCTTCCTGTTCGCCACCCTGCCGTCGATGCTTGGCTATGACCGTTCGGACGATCTGTTCGACCCGACCAAGGGCTTCCGCCTGAAGCTCGAAGTCGAGCCGGAAATCTCGCGGCAAGGCTCGAACGTCGCCACTTACGGGCGGATGTTCCTCGGCGGCAGCGTCTACCAGCGGCTCGGCGGCTCGTTGGTGCTGGCGGCGATGGCGCGCGCCGGCACCATTGTCGGCGCCGACCTCAACGATATTTCGCTGACGCGGCGGCTTTATGCCGGCGGCGGCGGCTCGGTGCGGGGCTACAGCTATCAGGGGCTTGGCATCAACGACGGCGGCACCAGCCCGGCTGGCGGGCGTTCGCTGGTGGAGGGCAGCATCGAGGGGCGCTACCGCCTTGGCAACCTTGGCTTTGCTGTCTTTGTCGATGGCGGCTCGGTGTCGCCCGATTCCATGCCTGGCGTCGACCACATGCGCTTTGGCGCCGGCGTCGGCGCCCGCTACTACACCAGCTTCGGGCCGATTCGCTTCGACATCGCCCGCGCCATCGACCGCCGGCCGATGGATCCGAAGATTGCCGTCTATGTCTCGATCGGGCAGGCCTTCTGATGGCGGACATGGACAGCATGGACGGGATGCCGGCCGACGAGTTGCGCGGCCCGCCGGCGTGGAGCTGGTGGCGCTGGCTGCTGGCCGTGGTTTCGGCCGTGCTGCTGCTGGTCATGGTGCTGGTTCCGGCTTCGCTGTGGTGGCTTGCGGAAACGCCGGACGGGCGCGCCTTCGTCGCCGCCCGCTTGTCGCGCTTCGAAACCGAAAGCGGCCTTCGCTATGAAGTGGCGCGGATCGACGGTTCGCTGCTGTCGCGGTTCCGGCTGGTCGATGTGCTGGTCCACGATCTCGACGGCCCGCTTGCCGGGGTGCCGCTGCTGGAGGTGGAATGGACGCCGCGCGATCTGCTGCGCGGTCTGGTCGGCATCGAGCGGCTGGAGGTGCCGGAAGCGCGTCTGTTCCGCAAGCCCCATCTTCGCCCGACCGACCCGGACAAGCCGTTGCTTCCCGACATCGACATCCGCGTCGACCGTTTCGAAATCGGCCGGCTGTTGCTGGAAGCGCCGGTGCTGGGGCGGGCGGAATCGCTGGCGGCCAGCGGCGCGGCCGACATCCGTTCCGGGCGGCTGCTGCTCGACGCCCAGGCGCAGTCGACCAGCAACGACCGGCTGCTGCTGTTGCTGGATGCCGAACCCGACCGCGACCGTTTCGACCTGAAGGCCGAGCTGGAGGCGCCCGCCGACGGTGTTCTGGCGGCGTTTGCCGGGCTGTCGCGGCCGGCAAGCCTGCGGGCCAGCGGCGCCGGCACCTGGAGCCGCTGGCGCGGCCGGCTACAGGCCGACCTTGGGGAAGGGGCAGGCGAGGCAGGCGAGGCGGACGGGGCAGGCGGCCGGGTTCGCGTCGCCGATCTGTCGATCGCCGCCGACGGCGGCCGCTGGCGCCTGAACGGCGAGCTGAGACCGGGACCGTTCGTCGGCGACGGCCTGGCGAAGCTGGTCGGCCCGGAGCTGGACATCGACAGCACCGCCGAGCGTTCGGGCCGGGATGTGGATTTCCGCTTCGTCGCTTCGGCGCCGGCCCTTGCCGTCACCGGCCATGCGCGGGTCGATTCCGGCTTTTCGAAAATCGGCTCCGCCAGGGTCGAGGCGGTGGTGCGAACGCCCGAGGCCCTGCACCCGGCGCTCGCCGCCGACGGCCTTGCCGCCAGCCTTGTCGCGGAAGGCGCCCTTCGCGCCCCCGATCTGCGCTGGACGGTCGGGGCGAAGCGGTTGCGCTTTGCCCTGGCCGAGGGCGCGGTGACGGCGAACGAGCTTGCGGCGTCCGGCCGGCTGGAACTGCCGAACGGCGACGAGCCGCTGCGGTTGCCGTTCGAACTGACGACGGGCGCGCTTGCCGGCCTGCCGGCACAGGCGGCGCCGCTGCTGGAGGCGCCGCGCCTGTCGGGCACGCTGGTCTATGCGGAAGGCGCCCTTCGCAGCGACGATCTGCTGCTGCGAACCAGGGCGTTGCAGGTGCGCGGCAATGGCGTGCTGGAGAGTGGTGGAAACGGCCGCGCCAGCCTTGCCGCCCGCCTCGACCGCCTGGGCGTGCCGGCCGTCGGCGAGGCCGCCGGCACGCTGTCGGCGCGGCTGTCGTGGACCGCGGCCGGCCGATTGTCGGCGAACGGCCGCTTCGACGTGCGCCTGGCGCGGCTGGAAAGCGCCGGCATCAGCCGCTTCCTTGGCGGGCTTCCCGCCGCCAGCGGCGCCTTTGCCCTGGCGGCCGATGGCCAATTGCGGCTGACCGAAGGGCATGTGAGCAGCCCCAATCTCGAAATCCGCGACATCAAGGGCGGCTATGCCCCGGAAAGCGGCCGTTTCACGCTGGATTCCGCCGGGCTTAGCCGCGCCTATGGCCCGTTCACGCTGGTGGCCTCGGGCACCCCGGCGGCGCCGGAGGCGACGCTGCGCCTGCCGGCGCCCGGCTTCGGCGTCCGCAACGTCGAGGTCGGCCTTTCCCCGGACGAGGACGGGCTTGCGCTTGCCCTGAGCGGCGACAGCAGCGCCGGGCCGTTGCTGGCCAAAGCGCTGGTGCAGTTCGCCGAGGGCGAGCCGCTGACCATCGGCGTGCAGCAGGCGAGCCTTGCCGGGATCGAGGCGATCGGCACCTTCCAGCAGACCGAGGCCGGGCCGTTCGCCGGCCGTTTGCAGGCCGACGGCCGCGGCATCAGCGCCGCCCTCACCCTGTTCGACGACAATGGCGTGCAGCAGGTGGATATCGACGCCCGAGCCCTGAACGCCCGGCTGCCGCTGGCGACACCCATCGGCCTTGCCCGTGGCGAAGCATTGGTCACATTGCGCTTTCCCGGCGAACTGCCGCAGGTGAAGGGGGCCTTTCGCTTGCAGGGGCTGAACCGCGCCGGCGTGGTGCTGAACGATGTGCAGGGCGCCGCCAACCTCGACGGCGCCGGCGGGGTCGCCACCCTGAAGGCGACGGGGCGTTCGGGCGACGGCCAGGCGCTGGCCTTCCAGTCCAGGGTGCAGACCATTGCCGGCGGCTATGCGGTCAGCCTTGATGGCAGCGTCGGCCGCCAGCCGGTGACGCTGGTGGCGCCGGCGCGGATCCTGCGCGACGACAACGGCCTGGCGCTGAAGCCGGCGCGAATCCGCCTGCCGAAGGGCGAAGTGGAGCTGGCCGGCCGCTGGGGCCGGGTGAACGAACTGCGCCTGGGCCTGCACGATGTCGATCTCGCCATTCTCGATACCATGCGCGCCGGCCTTGGCTTCGGCGGCCGGGCGGACGGCCAGTTGCTGGTGCGCTTCGAACGGCGCTCGGTGCTGCCGGCCGGCGACGCCAACCTCACCATTACCGGCCTTGAACGCGCCGGCGTCACCGGAATCACCGTTCCCGTCGATGTTCGCCTGTCGGCGCATTCGGACGACGGCGGCCTGAAGCTGGGCGCCGCCGTCACCTGGCAGGGCAACAGCCTGGGGCGGCTGGTGCTGGACGTGGATCCGGGCGCCGGCGACACCCCGGCCGAGCGGTTTTTTTCCGGGCGCCTGTCCGGGGGGGTGCGCTACAACGGCCCGGTAGAGCCTCTCTTCGCCCTCGTCGGCAGCGAGGGGCAGGAACTGAAAGGGCCGGTGGCGGTCGCCGCCGACTTCGCCGGAACGCCGGCCGAGCCGACGCTGGCCGGCGTGGCGCGGGCCAGCGGCCTCGTCTATCGGAACGCCACCTTCGGCACCGAGATCACCGACCTCGGCTTCGACGGCCGCTTCACCGACGACAGCCTGCGGATCACCGGGCTTCGGGCGCGCGCCAATGGCGGCACCATCGCCGGGCGCGGCTCGTTGCGCTTCGGCGAGCAGCCGGCCGTCAACCTCGAAGTCGATCTCGACAAGGCGCGTCTGGCCAACAGCGATCTTCTCGATTTCACGCTTTCCGGGCCGCTTCGGGTGGCCGGCCGCGGCCGGCAGGCAACGCTTTCCGGCGACCTTTCGGTCGACAGCGCCCGCGTGCAACTGGTGCAGATGGCCAACAGCGAAGTGCCGCAACTGAAGGTGCGCCGCGCCGGCGTGATGATGGCGCCGGGCGGCGAGGAAACCCTCTCGGCGCGCAATCTGGCGCTCGATGTGCGGATTCGCGCCGACGATCGGGTGCAGGTGGAGGGAATGGGGCTGGACAGCACCTGGCGCGGCGACATCCGCATCCGAGGCACGGCGGCGCGGCCGGAATTTTCCGGGATCGCCAATCTTGTCCGTGGCGAGTTCGTCTTTGCCGGCAGCGACTTCGAGCTGACCAGCGGCCGGGTGGTGCTGAACGGCGACGTGCTCGACAGTTCGCTCGACATTCGCGCCCAGACCCAGGCGACCGACGTGACGGCCGTCGTCAGCATCGGCGGCACGGCGAGCCGGCCCGAAGTGCGCTTCAGTTCAACGCCCACCCTTCCCGAGGACGAAATCCTGTCGCGCCTGTTGTTCGGCTCGTCGGTCGCCGATCTTTCGGTGACCGAGGCGGTGCAACTGGCGACCGCGGTCGCCGGCCTGCAATCCGGGGTCGACACCATGGGCAAGGTGCGCCGCGCCGTCGGCGTCGACCGGCTGCGCCTGGTCAGCGACAATGGCACCGGCGCCGGCGGCACCGGGAGCAACGGCAACGGCAATGGGGTCGGCACCGGAATTGCCGTCGGCAAGCGGCTGACGCGGAACCTTTATGTGGAAGTGCTGACCGGAAGCCAGGGCAACACGCTCACCACCCTGCAACTGACGCTGAGCCGCATCTGGAGCCTGTTCCTCGACATGAGTTCGGCCGGCACCGGCTCGGCGAACGTTCGCTACCAGCGCGAGAACTGATCGGGGGCGGAAGCGTCAGTCGTCGGTCGGCTCGATCGCCGTCTCGATGCCTTCGACGATGGTTCGGGCGCCGCGAACGATGTCCAGCCCCGGCGTGCAGCCGGTGATGCCGCCGCCGCCGACCGTCGAGCAGCTTCCGGTGCCGGTGGCCGCCGTTTTGCCGCTGACGATGGCGGCGCGGTTCGCCGCCACATCGTCCCGCCGGGCGATGGCGGCGGCGCGCTCTTCGTCGCGGATGGCCTTGGGAATGCGATAGCGCTCTTCCTCGGGGCGCCGCGCGCAGACGATGATCTCGTCGGGGTTGCTGGCGACGGGGCAGGCGTCGTCGCCGAAGACGACGACCGTCCGCGTGCGATAATTGCCGTCCTGGGCGCTGGCGGCCGGGGCGACCACCATGCCCGCCGCGATGGCGGCCGAGGCAAGGGCGAGAATCCGCAACATGGGTTTCCTGTCTTCCTGTTCTGGCCGGTCCGGCATGAAACTTCTGTCTCCCAGAACGAATGAACGTTGCCTGACCTTTAGGCAAGCCCATCGGCGACACGGGCTTCCAGATGGGGCCGCTCTCCTCTATATCGGTGTCCATGAACGAGCTTTCAATCCGTGCGACCGCCGCCGCCATGGCCGGGATGGGGCAGCGCGCCCGCGCCGCGCAGCAGTTGCTGGCGCTGGCGCCGACGGATACGAAGCGCGCCGCCGTCAAGGCCGCCGCCGCCGCCATCCGCGCCGGGGCAGAGCCGATTCTGGCGGCCAACCGCATCGACATGGCGGCGGCAACGGCGCTGTCGCCGGCGATGCAGGACCGGCTGCTGCTGACCGCAGCCCGAATCGAAGGCATCGCCGCCGCGCTCGACAGCCTGGCAACGCTGGCCGATCCGGTCGGCGAGGTGATTTCGGAATGGCGGCGGCCGAACGGCCTGCGCTTCCGCCGCGTCCGCGTGCCGCTGGGCGTCGTCGGCATCATCTACGAATCGAGACCGAACGTCACCGCGGACGCCGGGATGCTCTGCGTCATGGCCGGAAACGCCGCCATCCTGCGCTCGGGGTCTGAGGCCCTCCATTCGGCGCAGGCGATCCACCGCTGCCTGGTCGAAGGCCTGCGCGCGGCCGGCCTTCCCGAAGACGGCGTGCAACTGGTGGCCACCGCCGACCGCGCCATGGTCGGCGAAATACTGCGCGCCGCCGCCTATATCGACGTCATCATTCCCCGCGGCGGCAAAAGCCTGGTCGAGCGCGTCCAGAACGAGGCGCGCGTGCCCGTCCTCGCCCATCTCGACGGCAACAACCATGTCTATGTCGACCGCGCCGCCGATCCGGCGATGGCGCGCGACGTGGTGCTGAACGCCAAGATGCGCCGCCCCGGCATCTGCGGCGCCATGGAGACCTTGCTGGTGGACCGCGCCGCCCCCGGCAAGGAGCAGCTGCTGAAGGCGCTGCTGGACGCCGGCTGCGAACTTCGCGCCGACGAAGCCTTGCGGCCGCTCGACCCCCGCATCAGCCCGGCAACGCCCGAGGACTGGGACAGCGAATATCTGCTGCCGGTGGCCAGCGTCGCCGAAGTGGACGGGGTGGAAGGGGCCATCGCCCACATCGCCCGCCATTCGAGCCACCACACCGACGCCATCGTCACCAGCGACGAGGCGACCGCCAACCGCTTCCTTGCCGCCGTCGATTCGGCGATCGTGCTGTGGAACGCCTCCACCCAGTTCGCCGACGGCGGCGAATTCGGCTTCGGCGCCGAAATCGGCATCGCCACGGGCCGGCTGCACGCGCGCGGGCCGGTGGCGCTGGAGGGCCTCACCACCTACAAGACGGTGGTGCTCGGCTCGGGGCAGGTGAGGCCTGTTTGAGGAAAGGCTATGCGGTCGGCCTTCTTGGCGGCTCGTTCAATCCGGCGCATGGCGGCCACCGGCGCATGAGCGTCGCCGCGCTCGACCGCCTGAAGCTCGACGAGGTGTGGTGGCTGGTCAGCCCGCAGAATCCGCTGAAGCCCGAAGCCGGCATGGCGCCGTTTTCGCAGCGCCTGGAGCAGGCGCGGCGGGTGGCGCGGCATCCGCGCATCCGGGTGTCGGCCATCGAGGCCGAGCTTCACACCCGCTTCACCATCGACACGCTGCGCGCCCTCAGGCGCCGCTTCCCGCAGGTGCGCTTCCTGTGGTTGATGGGCGCCGACAATCTGCACCAGTTTCACCGCTGGGTTTCTTGGCGGGGCATCGCCCGGCTGGTGCCGATCGTGGTGCTGGCGCGCGCCCCCCACGCCGGCCGCCGGCACGCGGCCTCGGCGCTGGCCTGGCTTGGCCGGCATCGGCACCGCCGCGCCGAGGGCTGGCGAACCTGGACGCTGCCGGGGATCGCCATCGTTTCCTATGGCCTTGACCGGCGCTCCGCCACCGCCATCCGCAAACTCCGCCCGGATTGGGCAGACACCAGCCACAAAGAACAGGAAGCAGCAGATTGAAGACCGACGACAAGCCCGATGACAAGCCCGGCGACAAGCCCGATGATCCGGTGGAAGCGCTTCACCGCGCCATCCTTTCCTGCCTCGAAGACGGCAAGGCAGAGGAAATCGTCACCATTCCGCTGGCGGGGAAAAGCAGCATCGCCGACCATATGGTGATCGCCTCCGGCCGCTCGGCGCGGCAGGTGGTGGCGCTGGCGCACCGCATCGAGGCCGAGGTGAAGCAGAAGCTCGGCCGCTCCATCCGCGTCGAGGGGCTGGAAGCGGCCGACTGGGTGCTGATCGACGCCGACGATGTGATCGTGCACCTGTTTCGCCCGGAAGTGCGCGCCTTTTACGCGCTTGAAAAAATGTGGATGTTCGATTCGGCGGGCGCGCCGTTGCGGGCGAAGGGCGCGGCGAGCTGAAGCTGCGGATTCTTGCCTGCGGCAAGGCCGGGCACTCGCCCGAGGCGGAGCTGGTGCGACGCTATCTGGAGCGCATCCCCTGGGGGGCCTCGTGCCGGGAACTGGCGGACGAGACCGCCTTTCCGCCGCCGCCGCCCGCAAGCCGCACCGTGGTGCTGGACGAAGGCGGCGCGGCGCTTTCGAGCATGGCGCTGGCGGCGCGGCTTGGCGGCTGGCGCGACGACGGCGTGCGCGAAGTGCGCTTTCTGATCGGCCCGGCCGACGGCCACAGCAGGGAAACGCTGGCGGGCGCCGACCTGCTGCTGGCCTTTGGTCCCGCCACCTGGCCGCATCTGCTGGCGCGCGCCATGCTGGCCGAACAACTGTATCGGGCCTGGTCGATTCTTGCCGGCCATCCCTATCATCGTCCATAGAGCGACTTCCTCTTTCAGAAGCCGTTCACTCCGCCTATCTTAGCAACAGGCCGGAATGGCCGGTAAAGGCAAAGGAGATTCGTCGCTGGAACGAAAGGGTTGCGCCATGAACAAGATGATCCAGTTGCTGCTTGCCGGGGCGGCCGGGGCGGCGCTGGTGGCCGTGGTGCCGCCGGCGGTGAACGCCGCGCGCGGTAACGATACCTGGCGCGAACTCGACAAGCTGATGGACGTGTTTTTGAAGGTGCGGCAATCCTATGTCGACCAGGTGGACGACAGCAAGCTGATTGAGGGCGCCATCAACGGCATGCTCGCCAGCCTCGACCCGCATTCCTCCTATCTGGACGCCCGCGACAGCGAGAACATGCGTTCGCAGACCGACGGCGAATATGGCGGCCTTGGCCTGACGGTGCAGGCCGAGGACGGCGCGGTGAAGGTGGTGTCGCCGACCGACGACAGCCCGGCGGCGCGCGCCGGCATCAAATCGGGCGACTATATCACCCACATCGACGACCAGCTGATCGTCGGCAGCGGTCTTAACAGCGCCGTCGACCGCATGCGCGGCAAGCCCGGAACCAGGATCAAGCTGACCGTGGTGCGCCCCGGCGAGGAAAAATCGCTCAGTTTCACCCTCACCCGCGAGATCATCCGCACGCGGCCGGTGAAGTGGGAGGCCGAGGGCGATGTCGGCGTTATCCGCATTTCCGCCTTCAACCGCCAGACCGGCGGCGCCACGCGCGAGGCGGTCGCCGACCTGACCAGGAAGATCGGTCCCCAACTCGCCGGCTTCGTGATCGACCTGCGCTCGAATCCGGGCGGCCTGCTCGATCAGGCCATCGAGGTGTCGGACGTGTTTCTGGAACGCGGCGAGATCGTGTCGCAGCGCGGCCGCACCAAGGACGACATCGAGCGCTATTACGCCCGCGCCGACGATCTGGCGGCGGGGAAGCCGATCGTGGTGCTGGTGGACGAAGGCACGGCGTCGGCGGCGGAAATCGTCGCCGGCGCGTTGCAGGACCAGAAGCGGGCGCTGGTGATCGGCCAGCGCACCTTCGGCAAAGGCTCGGTGCAGACGCTGATCCCGCTATCGGCCGACACGGGCCTCCGGCTGACGACGGCGCGCTATTACACGCCGGCCGGCCGCCCGGTGCAGGAGGCGGGAATCGAGCCGGACATCGCCGTGCCGCAACTGTCGGACCCGTCCAGGAACGACCGCCCGCGCGTGCGCGAGGCCGATCTCAGGAACCATCTGGTCGCCGAGAAAATGGCCGACAACCGCCTGCTGGAAGACGACGGCAAGCCCGAGGCCCGCTTCAATGTGTCGGCCGAGGATCTGAAAAAGCAGGGCATCACCGATTTTCAGCTTGATTATGCGGTGAAGCTGGTCAGCCGGCTCGGCCCGTCGATGGAGCCGGCAAGGCGGCTTGCCTCGGCGCGACCGGCGCCATGAACCCGGCGTCATGAGCGCGGGCCATGCGTGCGGCGTCATGAGCGCGACGCGGGCGGCATCGCTGCTGCTGTTCGTCGTGTCCGCCGGGCTGCTGCTCGGCGCCCTTGGTTTCCAGTATCTGGGCGGGCTGGCGCCGTGCGAGATGTGCTACTGGCAGCGCTGGGGCCATGTCGCCGTGCTGGCGGCGGCGGCGGTCGCCTTCGTCGGCAACCGTCGCCCGCTTGGGGTTCTGGCCGTTGTCGTCATGCTGGTGGCGGCCGGGCTTGGCGCCTATCATGCCGGCGTCGAGCTGAAATGGTGGCAGGGCGTCACCGCCTGCACCGCGCCGGTGGGCGGCGGCCTGTCGACGGCGGAGATGATGGACGCCCTGCTGCGGGCGCCGCTGGTGCGTTGCGATTCCATTCCCTGGAGCCTGTTCGGCATTTCCATGGCCGGCTGGAACGCGCTGATTTCGGCCGGGGCGGCGCTGCTGGCCCTGCTGCTTCTGAAAGCGAAACGGATAGGAAAACAGGCATGAGACTGGCCGGCGACCCCTTGCCCGACCGCGCGGAGATGATCCGCGTCGACCATGCCGGCGAATATGGCGCGACGCGCATCTACGCCGGGCAACTGGCGGTGATGGGCTTGCGCGCGCCGATCTCGGCCGAGGTCGAGCATATGGCGGCGCAGGAAGACGTGCATCTGGCGGCCTTCGAGAAGCTGCTGTCGGCGCGCCGGGTGCGGCCGACCCTGCTGATGCCGCTCTGGAAACAGGCCGGCTTTGCCCTGGGCGCGGCGTCGGCCCTGGCCGGGCCGAAAGTGGCGATGGCGGTGACGGCGGCGGTCGAGACCGAGATCGATCGCCATTACCAGGGCCAGATCGACGCCCTTCAGGATGACGACCCGGAGCTTTCCGGCCTCATTGCCCGCTTTCAGGCCGAGGAAGTGCAGCACCGCGAAAGCGCCATCGCCCATGGCGCCAAGGAAGCGCCGGCCTATCCGCTGCTTTCCGCCCTGGTGCGCGCCGGCTGCCGCGTGGCCATCCGTTTGAGCGAAAAGCTCTGATCCATCCTAGCGCTGGCGCAACGTTCGATGCGCGCGGAACGCCTATGATGCGCCGCGCGGGTGCCTGTCGGCGCGCGTGATGCGACCGGCGCCTGTCGGCGCCCATGATGAGACGCCGGCGGCAAGCGCCGCGAGGAGGAAGCATGGCCGAAACCGTCCGCCTGCATGTGAACGGCCGCGACGAGACCGTCGCCGCCGATGCCGACAGCCCGCTGCTCTATGCGCTAAGGGACGGCCTTGGCCTTCATGGCCCGAAATTCGGCTGCGGCCTTGGCGAATGCGGCGCCTGCACCGTCCTCGTCGACGGCAAGGCGACGCGCTCGTGCGTCACCCCGCTTTCCTCGCTGGGGGAGGCGAAGATCACCACGCTCGAAGGGCTTGGCTCGGTGGAACAGCCCCATCCGTTGCAGCAGGCCTTCATCGACGAGCAGGCGGTGCAGTGCGGCTATTGCATCAACGGCATGATCCTGACGGCAAAGGCCTTGCTGGACGAGAATCCGCACCCCTCGCGCGACGACATCAAGCAGGCGCTCGACAATAATCTCTGCCGTTGCGGCACCCACATGCGCATCGTTCGCGCCATCGAGCGGGTGGCCGGCGGCGCGGCGCAAGGCGCGATTCAAGGCGCGATTCAAGGGGCCTGACCATGGAGGGAACGGCGATGCTTTCTTCAGGCCCGAATCTTGGCCGCCGCGCCTTTCTTGCCGGCGCTTCCGGGCTGTTCGTGTCGTTCGCGCTGCTCGATCCGCGGCGCGCCCTTGCCGCCGGCGCCGATTTCGCCTCGCCCGACGCCGGCAGGCTCTATGCCTGGCTGGCCATCCGCCCCGACAACACGGCGAGTTTTTACACCGGCAAGGTGGAAACCGGCACCGGGGTGATGACCGCGCTTGGCCAGATCGCCGCCGAGGAGCTGGATTTTCCCTTCGACCGGCTGGAAGTGGTGATGGGCACCACGTCGCAAACCGTCGACCAGGGACCGAGCTATGGCAGCCTGACGGTGCGGCTTGGCGGGCCGCAGGTGCGCGCGGCGGCCGCCGCCGGGCGGCGGGCGCTGCTGGACCTGGCCGCCGAACGCTTCGGCGTGGCGGCGGCGCAACTGGCGGCGGATGATGGCCGCATCCATGCGCCCGATGGCCGCTCGCTCAGCTATGGCGAACTGGTGGGCGGGCAGCGGCTCGACATCGAGATTGGTGCGACGGGCGAGAATTTCGCTATGAAGGTGGCGCCCGACGCCCCCCTGAAAGACCCCAAGACCTACAAGGTGGTCGGCCAGTCGCTGCCGCGCAAGGATATTCCCGGCAAAGTCACCGGCCGCTTCACCTATGTGCAGGACGTGCGGGTTCCGGGGATGCTGCATGGCCGGGTGGTCCGCCCCTATGGCTATCAGGCAACGCTCGTTTCGGTGGACGAAGCCGGCCTCAAGGAACTTCCGGGCTTCGTGCAGCTGGTGCGGCGCGGCAATTTCCTTGGCGTCGTCGCCGAAACGGAATGGGCGGCGATTCGTGCGGCCGAACTGCTCGGCTCGACATTGTCGCCGGCGGGGCCGGCCGACGGCGGCGCCACATGGTCGGACTGGGAAGGATTGCCCGCGCAGGACGATATCTGGGCGGTGCTGAAACAAACGTGCAGCAAGGACGAGCAGGTCGGCAAGGAAGGCGATGTCGATGCGGCGCTTGGGAAGGCGGCCAGGCGTCTGCGCGCCACCTACCGGACGCCCTTTCAGCTGCACGGCTCGATCGGCCCATCCTGCGCCATCGCCGACGTGCGCGCCGACCGCGCCATCTTCTGGTCGGGGACGCAGATGCCGCACCAGGCGCGGCGCGACATGGCAAAGCTGCTTGGCATCCCGAAGGAAAAAATCGAGCTGAACTGGGTGGAGGCGTCGGGCGCCTATGGGCGGAACGGCCTCGAGCATGTGGTGGCCGACGCCGCCCTCATGTCGCAGGCGGTGGGGCGCCCGGTCCGCGTGCAGTGGATGCGCTGGGACGAGCATGGCTGGGAACCGAAGGGGCCGCCCATTCTTTCGGAACTGGAAGGGGCGCTGGACGCCGACAACAAGGTGGTCGCCTGGCGCCACCATATGTGGGTGCCGACGACGGGCGACACCCGCCTCATCGCCGTCGAACTGGCGGGCCTGCCGGAAATCGGCCGCGAGGGCACCGGCAACGATGGCGCCATCCACTATGCCTATGATTTCCCCAACGCCGACGTGCTGTTCCACGCCGAGGGCAGGGTGGGGTTCCTTACCGCCTGGCTTCGGGCGCCGGCGCAGGTGGAGCTGACCTTCGCCATGGAATCCTTCATCGACGAACTGGCGGCGGCCGCCGGCGAATGCCCGCTGAAATTCCGCCTCGACCATGTGACCGACGACCGTGGGCTGGATGTGCTGCGCGCCGCCGCCAGGCTTTATGGCTGGGAATGCCGGCCGTCGCCGGCGCCGGCGCAGACGGGGAATGTGGTGCAGGGCCGGGGCCTTGCCTGGGTGCACCGCGAGGGCACCCGCGTTGCCACCATCGTCGACCTCAGCGTCGACAAGGCGAGCGGCGAAATCGCCATCAAGCGGGTGGTGGTGGCGCATGATTGCGGCCTTGTCGTCACGCCCGACGGCGTGAAGAACCAGATCGAGGGCAATATCATCCAGTCCCTGAGCCGCGCCCTCCACGAGGAAATGACCTTCGACCGTGCCCGCGTCACCAGCCGCGAATGGGGGGCCTATCCGATCCTGCGCTTCCACGAAATCCCCGATTCGATCGACATCATTCTCGTCAACAACCGGCCGGATCTGCCGGCCGGCGGCGCCGGCGAGCCATCGTCCTGCGCCACCTTCGCCGCCGTTTCGAACGCCATCTTCGACGCCACGGGGGTGCGCCTCCGCCAGACTCCGTTCCGCCCCGAGCGGGTGAAGGCGGCGCTGGCGTAACGCTTGCGGCGAATGGCCGCTGGCGATTTTCCGCCCTTTTCTTTCAAGGGGTTTGTGCTTCGGAACCGGGGTGGCTAGACTGGGCGCATGGCGGAGAAACCACTGGTCGACAGGTTCGGACGGCGCATCCGCTATGTGCGGCTGTCGGTGACGGATCGCTGCAACATGCGCTGCCGCTATTGTATGCCGCTGCACATGAACTTCCTGCCCAGGCAGGAACTTCTGACCCTTGAGGAAATGGACCAGGTGGCGAGCGCTTTCGTCGGGCGCGGCGTGGAAAAAATCCGCCTCACCGGCGGCGAGCCGCTGGTGCGGAAGGGCATCATGGACCTGGTCGGCCTGCTGGCGCGGCACCTGGGGCATGGCCTTCAGGAACTGGCGCTCTCCACCAACGGCAGCCTGCTGCCGCAATACGCCGAGGGGCTGGCGAAGGCCGGGGTGAAGCGGGTGAACATCAGCCTCGATACCCTCGATCCCGCCCGCTTCGAGGAGATCACCCGCACCGGCAAACTGTCCGAGGTGCTGGATGGAATCGCCGCCGCGAAGGCGGCCGGCCTCGCCGTCAAGATCAACATGGTGGCCTTGAAGGGCCTCAACGAAGACGAGTTCGAGACCATGGCCGCCTGGTGCGGCAAGCAAGGGTTCGATCTTACCTTCATCGAGACCATGCCGCTTGGCGAAATCGAGGAAGACCGCACCGACCGCTATCTGCCGCTGGCCGAGGTGCGGAAGCGCCTGGAACGGCGCTGGACCTTCACCGACAGCGACGGGCGCGCCGATCCGCCTATTGGCGGCCCGGCGCGCTATGCCCGCGTGCATGAGACCGGCCAGCGCATCGGCTTCATCACGCCGATGACGCACAATTTCTGCGAAAGCTGCAACCGCGTCCGCGTCACCGCGACGGGCACCCTCTTCATGTGCCTCGGCAAGAACGACAAGGTGGAACTGCGCGACCTGCTGCGCGCCGGGGGGGTGGGGGCGCTCGACGCCGCGCTCGACCGTGCCATGTGGCTGAAGCCGCGCGGCCATGATTTCGTCATCGGCCGCGACAGCGCCGGCCGCGACAAGGGGCCGACGCTATCGCGCCACATGTCGATGACCGGCGGCTGATGGGATTTCGTCCTTGAAGCTCGGCTTGCTGGCGTCCGACTCGCCCGAGTCGGAGCTTGCCGTGGCGGAGCTGCGCGCCACCATGAAGTTCGTGCCCGAAGCCGACGCCGACGCCATGGTGGTGCTGGGCGGCGACGGCTTTCTGCTGTCGGTGCTGCACCGCCTGCTTGGCGCCAACCGCTCGATCCCGGTGTTCGGCATGAATCGCGGCACCGTCGGCTTTTTGATGAACCATTATGCGGTCGAGGGGCTTGCCGAGCGCGTCGCCGGCGCGCAGCGCTTCTCGCTGTCGCCGCTCACCATGGAGGCCGAGACCATCCTTGGCGAACGGTTGCGCTCGCCGGCCATCAACGAGGTGTCGCTGCTGCGGGAAACCCGGCAGGCGGCGAAGATCGAGATTTCGATCGACGGCAAGGTGCGCCTGTCCGAACTCGCCTGCGACGGCGTGCTGGTGGCGACTCCGGCCGGCTCCACCGCCTATAATCTGTCGGCCGGCGGGCCGATCCTGCCGCTGGATTGCGATCTGGTGGCGCTGACGGCGCTAAGCCCGTTCCGGCCGCGGCGCTGGAAGGGGGCGCTGGTGCACAATGATTCCATGGTGGAGTTCCGCGTCCTCGACGCCGAGCGCCGGCCGGTGAGCGCCGTCGCCGACCAGCAGGAAGTGCGGAACGTCGCCTGCGTCCGCGTCACCTCGGATCTGACGCAGCGTCTGGAACTGCTGTTCGACCCGGACTATCCGCTCGACGATCGCATTTTCATGGAGCAGTTTCAGTCTTGATTACGGGATTTGACGGATGACGTTTGCACGGGACGACGTAAGGCGGTTTCTCGACATGCTGGCGGCGGTTGACGGGCCGCCGATGGCCGAGATGGATGTGGCGACGGCGCGGCAAATGTATCGCCGCATGGTCGAACTGTCCGATCGCCCGGTGGCCGACAGCGTCGAAACGCAGGATTTCGCCGTTCCCGGCCCTGCCGGCGCCATGGCGGCGCGCAGCTATCAGCCGGCGAGCGCCATCAGCGACGGCACCGTGATCCTGTTCCTGCACGGGGGCGGTTTCGTCGTCGGCGGCCTTGAAACCCACCACGGCCTTGCCGCCGAAATCGCCCGGCTGACCGGCTATCCGCTGGTGGCCGTCGACTATCGGCTGGCGCCCGAGGCGCCGTGGCCGGCGGCGGTCGACGACGCCATGGCGGCGGCGCGCTGGCTTGCCGGGTCGCCGCCGACGCTGGGGTTTCCGGTGTCGAGGCTGATTGTCGCCGGCGATTCCGCCGGCGGCGGCCTGGCGGCCATTCTGGCGCGGGCGCTGCGGCGCGAACTGGCCGTGGCGGCGCAATGGCTGATCTATCCGGCCACCGACATGAAGGCGGCGGGCGGCTCCATCGACGAATTCGCCAGCGGCTATCTGCTGAGCGCCGAATCGCTCGGCTGGTTCGGGCGCCATTATGCGCCGAACCCGAAGGACGAACAGGCCTCGCCGCTTCGCGCCGAAGACTGGAGCGGGCTGCCGCCGGCGCTGGTGTTCGCCTGCGGTCTCGATCCGATCCGTGATCAGGGCCGCGCCTATGCCGCGAAACTGGCGGCCGGCGGCAACCGGCTGATCTTCCGCGAGGGCGCGGGGCAGATCCATATGTCGATGCAGTTGCGCGCCGCCATCCCGTCTGCCCAGTGCGACCTCGAACAGCAGGCCGCCGACCTGAAGGCGCTGCTTTCGTGACGCTGGTGGCGCGCGAAGGGCTGCCCTACCGGCCCGGCGTCGGCATCATGCTGGTGAACGAAGCCAATCATGTGTTCGTCGGCCAGCGCATCGACAGCCGGGTCGAGGCTTGGCAGATGCCGCAGGGCGGCATCGACCCCGACGAAGAGCCATATCCAGCCGCCCTTCGCGAACTGGAAGAGGAAACCGGCGTGACGCGCGGCCTGACCTCGCTCGTCGCCGAAACCGCCGACTGGCTGCAATACGACCTGCCGGACGAACTGCTGGGCGGCGTCTGGAAGGGGAAATACCGCGGCCAGCGGCAGAAATGGTTCGCGCTGCGTTTCCTCGGCCGCGACGGCGACATCGACCTCGCCGCCCACGCCGCGGAAGGGGTGGCCGAATTTTCGTCCTGGCGCTGGGTGGCGCCAATGGATCTGGCCGGGCTCATCGTTCCCTTCAAGCGCGAGCTTTACCGGGAAGTGATCGCCCGCCTTGGGCCGCTATTGTGACGGTTCGCCGAACAGCTCGGCGAGATGCGCCCGCATCGCCGCCCACGAACGGCGGTCGGCGGCTTCCTGGTAATGGATCGACGGGTTGAAGCTGCCGTCGGCGTCGGGGTTGGTGAAGCTGTGGACGGCGCCGGTGTAGGCGATGGTCTGGCAGTCGGCGCCGGCGTCGCGCATTTCGTCCAGGAAGGCTTGCAGGTGCGGCCGTGGCACCAACTGGTCCTCGGCGCCGTGGCAGGCCAGAATCTTCGCCCGGACCCGGCCCTTTTCCGCTGGCGCGCCGGTGTCGAGCGCGCCGTGAAAACTGACGACGCCCAGCACATCCGCATGCCCGCTTCGGGCCAGTTCCAGCACGGTGCGGCCGCCAAAACAATAGCCGATCGCAGCGATGCGGCCGTCGCAGCGCGCCACGCTTTTCAGCGCCGCGACCGCCGCCGCGATGCGCGCGCGAAGGCGCTGCGGGTCGGCGGCGAATTCGCCGATGATGCGGAAGGCCTCGGGCGGGTCGGCTGGAATATGGCGGTCGCCGAAGATGTCGGCGGCGAGCGCCACATAGCCGAGGTCGGCCAGCATCCTTGCCCGGCGCCGCACCTGCGGCCCCAGGCCCCAGGCTTCGTGGACGGCGACGATTCCGGGGCGCCGCCCCGGAAACCGCGCCTCGTCGGGCTGTTCGAGCACGCCCAGGCAGCGCTGGTCGCCGTCCCGATATTCGAGGTCCATCGCTTCAGCCGAGCTGGTTCAGCACATGCCCCGCCGAGGAAAGATTGACCTCGCCCGGCGACTCGATGTTCAGCTGCTCGATACGGCCGTCCTTCACCAGCATCGAGAAGCGTTGCAGCCGCGTGCCGAGGCCAAGCTTCGACAGGTCGATGGTCAGGCCGGACGCCTTGGCGAATTCGCCGTTGCCGTCGGCCAGCATGGTGATCCTGCCTTCGGCGCCGGCGGCTTTTCCCCAGGCGTTCATGACGAAGGCGTCGTTGGCGGCGATGCAGACGATTTCGTCGACCCCCTTGGCGAGAATCGCGTCGGCCTTGTCGACGAAGCCCGGCAGATGCTTTTCCGAGCAAGTGGGGGTGAAGGCGCCCGGAACCGCGAACAGCACGACGGTGCGGCCGGCGAACAGCTCGTCGGTTTTCACCGCGGTCGGGCCTGCGTCCGTCAGCTTCGTCAGCGTCACCGATGGAATGCGGTCGCCTGCCTTGATGGTCATGTGCTTCTCCTTTGGATGCTGCTGCTTGAAGTCTCTGCGGCCGAGCGTAGGGCCGCCGCGCCCGCGCGTCCAGTATGGTCCGGGCAGTATCGTTAGCGTCCGGGGCGGCGCTGTTCATGGCGGCAACGCCGGGCTATGACGGGGCGGAGCAAGCGATGAACGGGATTTCCTTTCTTTCCGGCCAATTCCTGCTGGCCATGCCGGGCATCGGCGACCCGCGGTTCGAGCAGAGCGTCATCGCCGTCTGCGCCCACGACCCGAACGGCGCCTTTGGTCTCTGCCTGCATCGGGCCATCGACGGCCTGACTGTGCCCGAACTGATGCGGCAGATGGAGGTCGATCCCGGCGCGACCCCGGCGCGGCCGGTGCTCCTTGGCGGCCCGGTGGAAACGGAGCGCGGCTTCGTGCTGCATTCGCCGGACTGGGCCGGGCAGGATACCCGCCACACCGCCATGCGCTGGGCCGTGACCGGCACCACCGACGTGCTGCGGGCGATTGCCGAAGGGCGGGGCCCGAGGCAGTGGCTGGTGGCGCTCGGCTATGCCGGCTGGGGCGCCGGGCAGCTGGACGAGGAAATGCAGCGCCACGGCTGGTTCGCGACGGCCGGCGACGACCTGCTGTTCGATGTGGAGGCGGGGCAGCGCTGGGCGCGCGCCTTTGCCCTGGCCGGCATCGACAGCCGCATGCTCTCCACCGGGCCGGGGCACGCCTGAGCGCGCCTTCTGCCGTGCATTTTCGCCGGCGCGGGCCATGGATGGCCGCCTTCTTCGCCATCTTCTCTGCCGTCTTCTCTCTTGACGGATGCGGCATGCGCGTCTTTGACATTTCTGCCCTAGAGGAGAAGTTTCGTTGGAGAAATTGTTCGACAAGATCCTGATCGCCAACCGTGGCGAGATCGCCTGCCGGGTGATCCGCACCGCGCGCCGGCTCGGCATCGGGACAGTCGCGGTCTATTCCGATGCCGACGCCGATTCGCTGCATGTGCGCGAAGCCGACGAGGCCTTTCGCCTCGGCCCGCCGCCGGCCGCCGAATCCTATCTTCTGGGCGAGAAGATCATCGAAATCGCAAGAGCAACGGGCGCCCAGGCGGTCCACCCCGGCTATGGCTTTCTTTCGGAACGGGAGTGGTTTGCGAAAGCGCTGGAAGAGGCCGGCATCGCCTTCATCGGCCCGCCGGCGTCCGCCATTGCCGCCATGGGCGACAAGATCGAATCGAAGAAGCTGGCCGTCGAGGCCGGCGTTTCCGTCGTTCCGGGCTTTGTCGGCGAGATCCGCGACACGGCGCACGCCGTCGAGATCGCCAACGGCATCGGCTATCCGGTGATGATGAAGGCGTCGGCCGGCGGCGGCGGCAAGGGCATGCGCCTGGCCTTTGCCGAGGCCGACGTGCGCGAGGGCTTCGATCTGGTGCGCCGCGAAGCGAAAGCCAGCTTCGGCGACGACCGCGTTTTCATCGAGAAATTCGTCGAGCATCCGCGCCACATCGAAATCCAGCTGCTTGGCGACCGGCACGGCAACATTGTCTATCTGAACGAGCGCGACTGTTCGATCCAGCGCCGCCACCAGAAGGTGGTGGAGGAAAGCCCGTCGCCGTTCGTGACGCCGGACATGCGCCGCGCCATGGGCGAGCAGGCCGTCGGGCTGGCGCGGAAGGTCGGCTATTTTTCCGCCGGCACCGTCGAATTCATCGCCGGCGCCGACCGCGGCTTTTATTTTCTGGAAATGAACACCCGCCTTCAGGTCGAGCATCCGGTGACGGAATATGTGACCGGCCTCGATCTCGTCGAGCAGATGATCCGGATCGCCGCCGGCGAAAAGCTCGGCTTTGCCCAGGCGGACGTGAAGCTCGACGGCCACGCCATCGAAACCCGCTTTTACGCCGAAGACCCCTATCGCGGCTTCCTGCCGTCGATCGGCCGGCTGTCGCGCTACCGGCAGCCGCCGCCGTCGGCCCAGGTTCGGGTCGATACCGGCGTGGTCGAGGGCAGCGAGATCTCGATGTTCTACGATCCGATGATCGCCAAGCTGATTACCCACGCGCCGACCCGGCTGGAGGCGGCCGACCTGCAATTGCAGGCGCTCGACCGCTATTATGTGCGCGGCATCAACCACAACGCCGACTTCCTGTCGGCCTTGATGCAGCACCCGCTGTTCCGCGCCGGCGAGCAGGTGACGACGGCCTTCATCGCCGAGCAATATCCGGACGGTTTCCACGGCGCGCCGACGGCGCCGGAACGGTTGCGGCAACTGGCGGCGGCGGCGGCGGTGATCGGCCAGGCGGCGCGGGCGCGGGCGGCGACCGTCGACGACAAGCTCGACCATTGGCAGCCGGATTGCCGTCGCCTCGTGGTGGAGATCGACGGCGAACAGCGGGACGTGGCGATGGAGGCGATGGCGGCGACGGCGGCGGCGGGCCACGAGGTGACGGTCGACGGCCAGGCCTTTGCCGTTGAAGCCGCGCAGCCGCTGCCGCCGTTCGGCGTGACCGAGCTTCGCATCGACGGGCAGGCCTTTGCCGTGCAGGTGGATCGAAACGGCGCCGGCTTCTTGCTGACGCACCATGGCCGCCGGCACCGGGTGCGGCTGCTGACGCCGCGCGCCGCCGAGCTTGCCCGGCACATGCTGGAAAAGACCCCGCCCGATCTGTCGCGCTATCTGCTCTGTCCGATGCCGGGCCTGGTCGTTTCGCTTTCGGTCGCCGAGGGCGACGAGGTGGAGGTCGGCCAGCAGCTGGCCGTGGTCGAGGCGATGAAGATGGAGAATATCCTTCGCGCCGAAAAGCGCGCGCGGGTGCTGAAGCTGCACGCCGCCCCCGGCGACAGCCTGGCGGTCGATGCCGTCATTCTGGAGTTCGAGACGGCCGACTGAGCGTCGCGCCGATTTATGGGGCGCGCTTGAAGGTCAGGCGGCGCGGCAGCCGAAGCGGGCCGGCGGCTGGAACAGGCATTCCACCTGCTGGCCAGAGCGCCTGAGCATGAAGCGGGTGTCGCCGCCCGGTTGCAGCGAGCCGGCGACATCGCCCACCCGCGCCGCCGCCCGGCCGTTCACGCTTTCGATGATGTCGCCGGGGCGGGGAAAGCCGGTGCGGCTGGCCGGCGCCTGCGGCGGCACCGTCACCACCACCACGCCATGCTCGGGCAGGCCGGCGCCCAGTTCCTGGGCCAGCGCCGGCGACAGGTTGGCGATGGTGACGCCGGCAAGGATGCTGCCGTTCGGCAGCCTGGTAAGGTCGCGCGCCGGCGTTTCCGGCGGCGCCGCCAGCTCCATCTTCAGGTTGCTGGCCTCGCCGCTTCGCACCACCGTCAGGGTGACGCTGCTGCCGACCGGCTTGGTGGCGATGCGGTAGCGAAGCGACGACGGATCGGCCACTTCCTTGCCGTCGACCGCGTAGACGATGTCGCCGGAACGAAGCCCGGCCTTTGCCGCCGGCGAACCGGCGGAGACATCGGTCACCAGCATGCCCGAAGGGGTGGGCAGTTTGGCGAGGCGCGCCGTTTCCGCGGTCAGGCTTTCGCCTTCCACGCCGGCCCAGGCGGTGACGAACTTGCCGGTGCTGGCGCCGCGCAGGAAGGTTTTCACCATGTTCGAGGGAATGGCGAAGCCGAGGCCGATGGAGCCGCCGCCGTCTGCTCCGGTCAGGATCGCCGAATTGATGCCGATGACATCGCCGTTCATGGCGGCCAAGGCGCCGCCGGAATTACCCTGGTTGATGGAGGCGTCGGTCTGGATGAAGAATTGCGCGTCGGAGACGCCGATTCCGGTGCGCGCCGTTGCCGAGACGATGCCCTGCGTCACCGTCTGCCCGACGCCGAAGGGGTTGCCGACCGCCAGCACCAGATCGCCCACTTCGGCGCGGTCGCTGTCGCCCAGATGCGCCACCGGAAGCTCGGCGCCCTTGGGGTCGATTTCCAGCAGGGCAAGGTCGAGGCGGGGTTCGGCGAACAGCAGCTTCGCCGGGAATTCCCGGCGGTCGGCCAGCGCCACCAGAATCTGATCGGCGCCTTCCACCACATGGTTGTTGGTGACGATCAGGCCCTTGCCGTCGATGATGACGCCCGAGCCAAGGGCATTCTCGACGCGCGGCTGGTTGTTGAACAGCGAGAAGAACGGGCTCATCTGCTGGCGCTGGCGCACCACGCGCGCCGTGAAGATGTTGACGACGGCCGGCCGCACCATTCTGGCGACCGGCGCGAACGACAGGTGGATCTGCGTCTGGTCGGCCGGAACCGCGCGCGGCGCCTCGCCGTCGCTGGCGGCGGCGACGGCGGCCGCCACGTCCTGCGCTTTGACCTGGTTGCCGGCGAGCTGGTTTCCAGCGGCGAGGGTGACGGCGGCGCCGCCGACAAGGCCGGCCACCAGCAGCAGCAGCGCGTTCGATTGCATCCTTTCCACTTCCTGTCCTGTGGCGGTTTTCGGTCCCGGCTTTCTGTCGTCTGGCCGCTGAAGCGGCCCTGAACCGCGTCGATGGCCGCCGGAACGGCTGATTCCCGCTTTGACAAAATACCCGGGCGCGGTCAGCATGGGAAGGTCCGGGCGAGGCCGGCAAGGGCGGCGTTTCGGACAGGGTCGGAAAAAAGGCTGTTGGCCATGAGCAACGGAAAGCGGTGTATGCGCTTGACGGTGGCGCGTCGGTGTCGGTGTGGGGGGCAGGCGGCGTTGGCGCGAAGGCCGGTCACATGCATGCGCTGAACGGGCCGGGCCGGGCGGCGGCGCGCACGCTCGACAGCGGCTTGTTGTTGCGCGCCTATGCGGCCGGCCTGTTTCCGATGGCCGACAGCCGCGACGCCGAAGATGTTTTCTGGGTGGAGCCGCGGATGCGCGGCATTCTGCCGATCGACGATTTCCATCTGCCGCGATCGGTGGCGAAGCTGCTGAAGCAGGAGCGTTTTCTTCACAGCCGCGACCTGGCGTTTGACGCGGTGGTCCGCCATTGCGCCAGCGAGGCGGCCAACCGCGAGCAGAGCTGGATCAACCGCAGCATCCACGACGCGGCGCTGCGCCTGCACCGCGAGGGGCACGCGCACAGCATCGAGGTCTGGGATGGCGACGGGAATCTGGCCGGCGGCCTCTACGGGCTTCGCATCGGCGGCGCCTTTTTCGGCGAAAGCATGTTCAGCCGCCAGCGCGACGCTTCGAAGGCGGCGCTGGCGCATCTGGTGCTGCGGCTGCGGCTTGGCGGTTTCCGCCTGCTCGATCCCCAGTTCATCACCCCGCATCTGGCGCGCTTCGGCGGCCGGGAACTTCGTCGCGGCCGCTATCTGGACCTGCTGGAAGAAGCGGTCGACCGGCTGGCCGACTGGGAACTGCTCGACCGGGCGGCGGCGCTTTCGCCTCAGCCGGGGCTGGCGGCGGCCGTCGCCTCGTCGCTGCTGGCGGCGGGGTTCGACGAGCCGCCCGACCTGGCCGCGCCCGGATTCGTCGCGCCGCCGCTGGCGGTGCCTTCGGCGCTGCTGGCCGGCGCCGGCCCTTCGGGCAGGTACATTGTGCAGCTTTTGAGCCAGACATCATAGACCGGGTGCTGAAGCGGATTGCGCCCCGGCGCTTCCGCGAACAGCCAGCCGGAAAAGAGGCGTTGCGGTGGCGGTTGCGGCCGCCCGCCCAGCGCCTGCCGCTGTTCCTCCACCTGCACATAGGCGGCCGACTGTTGCGGTTCGTAGGGCTTCGCCGTCTCGCAGGTGCGGAGGATGCCGGTGATGCGGCCGAAGCGGAAGGGTTCGCCGGGCTTTAACGTGAAGCTTTCCGTTTTGCCGGTGCGCTTGTCGAGAACGCCGATCACTGCCTGCCGCTCGTCGATGGGCAGCGCAACCGGGCCTGGCGTGGCGTCCTGGGCCTTGAGCGGCGCGGCCGCCGCCATGCCCAGCAGCAGCAGGGCGCTGGCCCGCGCCCTGTTCATTTGCCGTCTTGCGCCGGAGACGATTCGCTGCCGCTGCGATTGATGACCGAACCGATGAGACCCATGAGATCGGTTGCGCCTTGCGTGTCGGTGATTTCATCGCCTGGCGCCAGCATTTCGGTGTCGCCGCCGGGGATGAGGGAAATAAAGCTGCCGCCAAGCAATCCGTCGGAGGTAATGGCCGCCGACGAGTCGAGCGGCAGATGCACGGCGGCATCCACGGAAAAGCCAACGACGGCCTGATAGGTGGCGGAATCGAGCTTCTGCGAAGTGACGGTGCCGACCTTGAGACCGGAAACGCGGACATCGGAGCCGACCGAAATGCCGGCGGCGCTGGGGAAGCTGGCCGTCAACTGGTAATGGCCGGAGCCGCCGGTTCCGGTGCGGCCGAGGGCGAAGGCAAGGAACCAGCCGGCCACCGCCAGCACGACGAGGCCGGCGATCGCTTCGGCGCCATGCTGTTTCAGCAGTTGCGACATCGCCCGGCTACCGGCCCGGCGACCAGGGGCGATAGTCGGCGGCGGCGGGCGCGCGCTTGCCGCTGGCGACGAGGGCGCCGCTCGGCACTTCGACGAACGCGGTCCCGGTGGGGTTCGGGCGCCACGGCTTTTCCCAGCTGTTCACCGGCAGGCCGGCTTCGTCGGGGGTGAGGTCGCTGGTCTTGTGCAGCCACAGGTGCCATTCCGGCGGCACGCGGCTTGAATCGTTGTCGATGGCGTAGATCACCCAGCGTTTGCCGGATTTGGCATCGGTATAATAGATGTTGCCGGCGAGGTCGCGGCCGACTTCCCGGCCGCGCCGCAGCGTGTGGAGCCAGGTGCCGAAGGTGCGGCCGCTCCACCAGGTGAAGAGATTGAAGCCCATGCGCGCTCCCTAAAGCATTTGTCCGCCGCCCGGAAGGGGGAAGGGATGGGCGGTCATTTGCGGCCGATCGCCCAGACGACATGATCGCCGGGGCGGGCGCCGATGCGCTCCGCCTCGCCGCCCGCCAGTTCGAGAACGGCGATGACCGGCCCGACGGAGTTCAGCAAGGCCCGCGATTTCGGCTGGGCGTTGGCGACGATGTTGCGGATGCGCCCGTCGGAGCCGATGAACAGCAGGTCGAGCGGCACCAGCGTGTTTTCCATCCAGAAGCTGGCGGGGCGCGGCTCGGCGAACGGGAACAGCATCCCGGTCATCGGCGGCACTTCGGTGCGGAACATCATGCCATGCGCCTGTTGCGCCGTGGTTTGCGCCACTTCCACCCGGTAGCGGTGCGCCTTGCCGTCGGCGGTGGTGATCGACAGCGGCTGCACGGCAAGGCCGGTCTGCGCCTTGCCGGCCGGAATTGTCGCCGGAGGCGCCGCCTGCGCCTGCGCCGCGGCGCCGTCGCTAGCCGATGGCGCCACCGTCAGCAGCATCGCCGCCGTCAGCAGCATCGTCAGCAGCAAGCCGAATGGCCGCCGCGAACGGGCCGCGGGGGCCATCGGCGATCCGGGCCTGAAGCCGCTGCCCCGGTTCGAGACCGTCGAGACCGCCATCGCGAATCGTTTCCATATGAATGAAGATCTGTGTGACACCGTCGCCTCGCAACAGGAAGCCATAACCGCGGGCGCGGTTGAACCACCGCACCTCGACCGGCTCGAAATCGCCGGTTCCGGGGCGAATGTCCAGCCTGTCGTCGGCGATGGCGCGCGGCGGCGGCACGGGGCGGACGATGCTGCTGTGGAAATCCAGATGCAGGATATGGGTGCCGTGCCGGCCCCGCGCGCCCTGCCGGGCATAAAGCAGAATCTCGGTTCCTTCTGGAAGCGCCTTGCAGCCAAGTGGCGATAACAGATTGTAATGGATAAGAATATCGTCGCCGCCATCGTCGGGGACGACGAAGCCATAGCCCTTCACCGCATCGAACCATTTCACCCGGCCCTTCAGCGGATCGCCGGAGTCGCTTTCCGTTGGGCAGGCGCCGGAAACCGGCGGCCCTTCCAGCCGCGCGATGCCGGCAGCGATGCCCGCATGATTTCCATCCAAGAGGGCTGCCCCGCCCTCGACCGGTTGACGCATGATCCGACCCGCCCGTATTTCTTACCCGGAATCTCTCACCCGGACCGGGCAGCTTCGCTGCCACGATTTTCTTGTGTGGGGAAAGCTAACACAGATCGGTTCATATGCAAGAAACAGTTTCAGGATCAGGGCTTCGGGCGGGCGGCGCGCGGATCGCGGGTTCAAGAGCTTGACCGACGAATCGACTGGCCATTCCCCCGCCACCGACGACCCGCCGCCAGGCCCGCCGGGGCTGCCGCCGTGGTTGTGGGTCGGCGGCCTGGTGCTGCTGGTGCTGGCCACCATCCCGATGCTGCTGCGGTGACGGCCGGCGACGATCTCGGCCGCCTGCTGGCCTGTGCGACGGAATGGCGCAGGGCCGGACACGGGCTGGCGCTGGCAACGGTGGTCCGAACCTGGGGTTCGGCGCCGCGCCGCGTTGGCGCCATGCTGCTGATTCGCGACGACGGCCTGTTCGAAGGCTCGGTTTCCGGCGGCTGCGTCGAGGGGGCGGTGATCGAGGCGGCGCGCGCCCGCATCGGCCGGGGCGGCGGCGAGTTGCTGCACTTCGGCGTCGCCAGCGAGCGCGCCTGGGAAGTGGGGCTTGCCTGCGGCGGCGAGATTTCCATTCTGGTGCAGGCGGTGGACGACAGCGGCTTTCCGCCGGCGCTGCTCGATTCGCTGGCAAAGGCGCGGGGCGAAGGGCGCGCCTTTGCCATTGCCACCGATTTTGCCGACTGGAAAAGCCGCGAGGGCGACACCGGCGACTTCGCGCACCGCTTCGATCCGCCGCTGCGGCTGATGCTGGTGGGGGCGGTGCATATTACGCAGGCGCTGGCGCCGCTGGCGCGCCAGCTGGGCCACGAAGTGCGGATCGTCGACCCGCGCGGCCTGTTCGCCGCCGGGCCGCGCTTTGCCGGTTTCGAGGTGGATCCGCGCTGGCCCGACGAAGCGCTGCTGGAATGGCGGCCCGATTCGGCAAGCGCCGTCGTCTGCCTGACGCACGATCCGAAACTGGATGACGCGGCCCTTGCCGTGGCGTTGAAGTCGCCCGCCTATTATGTGGCGGCGCTTGGCAGCAAACGCACCCACGGCCTTCGCCGCGAGCGGCTGGCGGCCCAGGGCTTTGCGCCGGCCGATCTCGACCGCATCCACGGCCCGGCGGGAATCGCCATCGGTGCCGCCAATCCGGCGGAAATCGCCCTCAGCGTCGCCGCCGAGATGGTGGCCGCCTGGAGAGGGCGGCGATGAATTTTTCCGAACGGCCGATCGGGGAATGCCAAGGGGCGCTGCTGGCGCATTCGCTGCTGCTTGGCGGCGAGCGCCACGCCAAGGGCGAGGTGGTGACGGCGGCGCTGCTGGAAAAGGCAATGGCGCACGGGGTCCGCACCCTCTGGGTGGCCAGGCTCGAAGCCGGCGATCTTGGCGAGGCCGAGGCGGCGCTGGCGATCGGCGGCGCCCTTGCGGGCCAGGGCGTCCGGGTGGCCGACCCGGCGCTTGGCCGCGTGCATCTGCACGCCGCGCACGACGGGCTGCTGGCCTTCGATCCGGCCACGGTGCATCGCCTGAATGCCGCATCCGATTCGGTGGCCATCGCCACGCTGCCGCCCGGAACTCCGGTCGTCGCCGGCGCCTTGGTCGCCAGCATCAAGATCGTGCCCTATGCGCTTGCCCCGGCCGAAGTGGCGGCGCTTCGCCTGGCCGAGGTGCGGCCGATCGCCGTTGCGCCGTTCGCGGTTTCCGGCCAGCCATGGCTGTTGCAGACGCGCCTGCCCGAAACGGCGGAGAAATTGCTGCGGAAAACCGTGGAGACCATGACGGCCAGGCTGGCGCGCCTTGGCGCCACGCTGGCCGAGGGGCCGGTGCTGACGCACGCCGTCGCGCCCCTGGCCGAGGCGCTGCGGCGGGCCGAGGCGCCGCTGCTGCTGGTGGCCGGCGCCACCGTCACCTCCGACCGGCGCGACGTGATCCCGGCGGCGATTCTGGCGGCGGGCGGCGAAATCGTCCGCGTCGGCATGCCGGTCGATCCCGGCAACATGCTGGTGGTGGGGCGGCTTGCCGGGCGGCTGGTTCTTGGGCTTCCCGGCTGTGTGCGCGGCCCGAAGCGGAACGGTCTCGATCTGGTCCTCGAACATTGGGCGGCGGGGCAGGAGATTTCCGCCCGCTCGCTGGCTCGCATGGGGGTGGGCGGCCTGCTGGAGGAATCGGGCCATCCCGTTCCCTGGGGCTGGAGTGGCTGAAGCGCCGATCGTCGGCGCCCTGCTGCTGGCGGCCGGCGCCGGCACGCGCATGGGCGGCGTGAAGCCGGCGCGGCCGTTTCGCGGCCGGCCGATGCTGGCCTGGGGGGTGGACGCGGCGCGCGCCGCCGGCCTGCCGCTGCTGCTGGTGACGGGCGCCAACCGGGCGGCGGTGGAGGCCGCCGCCGGCGCCGTGCCGTCCATCCATGCCGAAAACTGGGCGGACGGGCTTTCAGCCAGCCTGCGGGCGGGGTTGCTGGCGGCGCCCGCCGGCTGGGCGGGGGTGCTGGTGCTGCTGGCCGACATGCCGCTGGTGCGGCCGGCGACCCTGGCGGCGCTGGCGGCCGCACTGCGGCTGGGCGCCCCGGCCGTGGTGCCCGTCCATGGTGGCCGGCGCGGCAACCCCTGCGGTTTTGCCCGCGGCGCCTTTCCGCGCTTGCTGGCGCTGTCCGGCGACCGTGGCGCCAGGGCGCTGCTCGGCCCGCTTGGCGCCGTAGAGGTGGCGGTGGACGATCCCGGAATCCTCGCCGATTTCGACCGGCCCGAGGATCTTGCCGGCAAATGATGGAAGGGCATGTGATGGAAGGGCATGGCGTTTTTCCTGGCTGACGATTAAGCGACAGCCATGGCGATCTGGGCGTTGCGCCGGCTGTTGCCGGAGCGGCATGGACGATCGTCGCAGATCGGGCGCCCCTGCCCACTTCCTCGTAGAGTAGATCGGCCAGCCGGTTGGCGGGGTCTCTGTTGAACTAAAACCAGCAACAGGCGGAGGAGACTCAATATATCTGACCAGTGCCTCAGATGGAACGCTCAGAACCGTCATCTCTCCAAGGGAGTATCTGGTCAATATAGAAAAGGAAGGGTATATCCCGCCACCAGCGGTGAACGCACGGGTGCGTGCCGGAATGACCGAGGATCTCTCTGATCTGGCTCTCCAGACTCGGGATACTGCACTTGATGCCACCTGGGAAACCTATGCAGTGACTGTGACACCAGGCAGTTCGACGACGATAGGCATAACCATAGAGAACATCGGCCGTTCAGGTGCGACATTTGTTTCCGGAGCCGAGGATGTACCGGATGGGTGGTCTGTCAGGTACCGGATAGCAACCGGAACCGGAACAGCAACCGAGGATATATCTGCAATATATCTTGCACCCGGAGACAGGCGCGATATCCAGATGGTGATCACCCCGAAGTACCGTGAAGAGATCGGATCATTCACCTTCAGATCGGTCATCGCCGCCCCGACAGGAGATCGGTATTCCGCCAATATTGAGGCATCAGTCCG
>CAYYGQ010000003.1:0-26229 GCA_964471485.1 uncultured Sandaracinobacter sp.
TCCAGGCATCAATATGGCAACGGAGTCGCCATCTTCACCCGGAACGGCCATGCGGCGCGCGAATTCGCCGAGCGCGTGAACGTCGGCATGGTGGGCGTCAATGTGCCGATCCCGGTGCCGGTTTCCTACCACAGCTTCGGCGGCTGGAAGCGTTCCGGTTTCGGCGACCACAACCAATATGGCAGCGAGGGCGTGCGTTTCTGGACCAAGGTGAAGACGGTGACACAGCGCTGGCCCGACGGCGCCAGCGACGGCAACAATGCCTTCGTTTTTCCCACCATGTAAGGAATCTTCTTGATGTCGTTGAAAACGCTTCTGGTTCACCGGGAAGGGGCGGTGACGGTCGTCACCTTGAACCGCCCCGAGGCGCTGAACGCCCTCAATGGGCAGGTGCTTTCCGATCTGCTGGAGGTGTTTTCCGCCTTCGACGCCGACGACGCCCAGCGCTGCGCGGTGCTGACCGGAAGCGACAAGGCCTTCGCCGCCGGCGCCGACATCAAGGAAATGGCGGAAAAAAGCGTCGGCGACATGTTGGGCGGCAATATCTTCGGCGGCTACGAGCGCTTTGCGGCCACGCGGAAGCCGGTGATCGCCGCCGTTGCCGGCTATGCCCTTGGCGGCGGCTGCGAACTGGCGATGATGTGCGATTTCATCATCGCCGCCGACAATGCCCGCTTCGGCCAGCCGGAAATCAACCTTGGCGTCACGCCCGGCATGGGCGGCTCGCAGCGGCTGACGCGCGCCATCGGCAAGGCGAAGGCCATGGACATGTGCCTGACCGGCCGCATGATGGACGCCGCCGAAGCGGAACGCTCCGGCCTGGTCGCCCGTGTCGTGCCGCTCGCGGATCTGCTGGCCGAGGCGATGAAGACGGCGGCGGCCATCGCCGCCAAGCCGCCGCTGGCGGCGATGGCGGTGAAGGAACAGGTGAACGTCGCCTTTGAAGCCACGCTTTCGCAAGGAATTTTGTTCGAGCGAAGGCTGTTTCAGGGCCTGTTCGGCACCATGGACCAGAAGGAAGGCATGGCCGCCTTCATCGCCAAGCGGCCGGGGCGGTGGAGCGGCCGCTGAAGCGGTTCGTCGCCGTCAGCGGCGCGCTTTTCCGGCGGGCGCGGCGGGTGTGGGCTGTTTTGCCGCCGGCTGGGCCGGCCGTGTTGACTGGGCCGGCTGGGCCGGCCGTGTTGGTTGGGCGGCGGGCGCGGGCGGCGCCATCCGCGTCACGGTCATGCCGCGCTGGCGCAGCAGGTCGACGAGGCTGCCGCGCCCGGCCAGATGTCCGGCGCCGACGGCGACGAAGATCGGTCCCTGTTGCTGCTTCAGATGCTGTTGCAGCAGGTCGGCCCAGCGCATGTTGCGGTCCTCCACCAGCATGCGGCGCAGCATGGGCGAACGTTCGAACTGCTCGTTCACATGCGCCGCCAGCTGGTCGGTGCGCCCGGCCATCCAGTCCGCCACCAGTTCGTTGGCGCGCGCCTTCGAATCGGCAAGATCGGAGAGGGTGGACAGCAGGGTGATCTGCTGGTCGGCTTCGGGAAGGGCGTCGAAATTGATCAACTGTTCTTCGACGGTTTCCAGGCCGCGAATGGGAATCTTCTGCATGCGGGCGCGCTCGGTCAGCACCGATTCGACGCCCATCCTCGGGTCGAAGCCATCGCTTTCCGCTTGCAGGTTGGTCAGCGTCAGGGCGACGAACCAGGTGTCGTACCAGTCCATCGGCCCGACCTTCAGCCGGGCGAGGGCGGCGGCCAGCGCCGGCCGCCAGCCTTCCGGCACCCGTTCGGCCAGCGGGCGCGCCGCCGGCAGGCGCGCCAGCTTCAGCACCACCGGCGCCATCGCCGCCGGGGATGTCGGCACTTCCGCTTCCAGCACCAGCAGCTTCGAGCGGTCGAGCGCCTGCGCCACATGCGGCTGGAACCAGTTCACCCCGCGCGGCAACGCATGGACGGTGCCGAACAGATAGGCGGTCGATTCGCCCGCCCGCACTTCCCATAGGGCGGGCGTATAGGGAGTGGGCGCCGGCTGCGCCGCGAGCGGGGCGGCCAGCGCCGCCGCCAGGGCAAGCAGCAGCAGCAAACGCGGCAGCTTCATGGCTTGGGCCAATAGCGCGCCTTCACCAGCCGCTTGTAGAGCTTGCCGGTGTCGTCGCGGGGGAGCGCCGGGTCGAAGTCGATCGAGCGCGGGCATTTGATGTGCGACAGGCGGGCGCGGGCGAACTCCAGCAGTTCGGCGGCGAGGTCCGGCCCGGCGTCGGCCCAGGCGCGCGGCTGCACCACGGCTTTCACTTCCTCGCCCATTTCTTCGTTCGGAACCCCGATCACCGCCACGTCGGCCACCTTCGGATGCAGGATCAGCATGTCTTCGGTTTCCCGCGGATAGATGTTCACGCCGCCCGATATGATCATGTAGCTGGAGCGGTCGGTGAGGAACAGATAGCCGTCGTCGTCGACATGGCCGATGTCGCCGTAGCTGACGCCGTATTCGCCCTGCGCTTCGGCGGTCTTTCCGGGGTCGTTATGGTATTCGACCGGGGTGCCGCCGCGAAAGAAGATGCGCCCCTCGCGCCCCGGCGGCAGCGGCCGGCCGGCTTCGTCGAGGATATGGATTTCGCCGAGCACGGCGCGGCCGACCGAGCCTTTCCTGCCCAGCCATTCGTCTGGCGAGATGGCGGCGAGGCCGCCGCCCTCGGTGGCCGAATAATATTCGAAGATCTTCGGCCCCCACCAGTCGAGCATCCGCTCCTTCACCGCGACCGGGCAGGGGGCGGCGGCGTGAATCACCGCTTCCAGACTGGAGACATCATAGGTTTCCCGCATGGCCTGAGGCAGTTTCAGAAGCCGGATGAACATGGTCGGAACCATCTGGCTGTGCGTGACATGGTGTTTCTCCACCAGATGCAGAAAGGTTGCCGCGTCGAACTTTCGCATGACGATGACGGTGCCGCCATATTTCTGCACCGTCATGCAATAGCGCAACGGCGCCGCATGGTAGAGCGGCGCCGGCGACAGATAGACCATGCCCGGCCGGAAGCCGTAAAGCGCGCCGGTCAGTTGCGTCAGCGGGGTGGTGTCGTCGATCGGTCCCTCGGGCAGCGGGCCGACGATTCCCTTCGGCCGGCCGGTGGTGCCGCTGGAGTAGAGCATGTCGCGCCCGGCGCTTTCGTCGGGGATTCGCCGGGTCGGCTGCGCCCCGAGCGCGTCTTCCAGCGAATCATGGCCGGCTATGGCGCCGCCGACGCTGTAACGGTGGCGAAGCGCCGGCAGCGCCGCCGCCACTTCGCCGAGCGCGGCGTCGGCGATCAGCAGCTTCGCGCCGCTGTCGCCAAGGATATAGCCGGCCTCCTCTTTCGTCAGCCGGGTGGAAAGGCAGGTGAACAGCAGCCCGGCGCGCTGCGCCCCCCAGCAGAGCGGCAGGAAATCCAGGCGGTTTTCCAGGAAGATGGCGACAACATCGCCGCGCTTCAGGCCGCAGGCTCGGAACAGATGCGCCGCCTGGTTCGAGCGCGCTTCGAGGCCGGCGCAGGAAAGCGTTTCGCCGCTTTCCGCCATGAGGATGGCGGGCTTGTCCGGGGACAGGGAGGCGTGGTGGAATGGGTGCACGGCCTTGCCTTTCGTTCGCCCAAGCCTGCCAGAAGCGCGGCGGCGCTGGCAATCGGGGAATCCTGCCGGGGAATCCCGCCGGGGAATCCATGGCCGCCGGGAGGCCTGGCCGTTTTGGCCGGTGTTTCCGGCGCTGCCCCCCTTTTCCTTTTCCGCTGCAAACGCTAACCGGCTCTGCCGTGACCAGTCCGAAGCCTCCTGCCAGTTTCCAGGAAATCGTCCTGACGCTCCACAATTACTGGAGCGCGCGCGGCTGCGCCATCCTCCAGCCCTACGACGTGGAGATGGGGGCCGGCACTTTCCACCCGGCGACGACGCTTCGCTCGCTGGGTCCAAAGCCGTGGAAGGCGGCCTATGTGCAGCCGAGCCGGCGCCCCTCCGATGGCCGCTATGGCGACAATCCGAATCGGTTGCAGCATTATTACCAGTATCAGGTGATGCTGAAGCCATCGCCCGACGACATGATCGAGCAATATCTCGGCAGCCTGGAGGCGATCGGCATCGACCTGCTGACGAACGACATCCGCTTCGTCGAGGACGACTGGGAAAGCCCGACCCTTGGCGCCTGGGGGCTGGGCTGGGAAATCTGGTGCAACGGCATGGAGGTGACGCAGTTCACCTATTTCCAGCAGGTGGGCGGCCACGATTGCGCGCCGGTTTCGGGCGAGATCACCTATGGCCTTGAGCGGCTTGCCATGTACATCCTTGGCGTCGACAATGTTTACGATCTGCCCTTCAACGGCGAGGGACTGCGCTACGGCGACGTGTTTCTGGACAATGAGCGGCAGTTCTCGGCCTATAATTTCGAGGCGGCCGACACCGACATGCTGTTCGATTCGTTTCGGAAAATTTCCGGCGAATGCCGCTCGCTGGTGGCGCGCGGCCTGCCGCTTCCGGCCTACGACCAGGCGGTGAAGGCCAGCCATGTGTTCAACCTGCTGAACGCCCGCGGCGTGATTTCCGTCGCCGAGCGCCAGGCCTATATCGGCCGGGTGCGCGACCTGGTGAAGCTGGTGGCCGATCTTTATGTGAAGCACGAGCAGGAAGCAGCAAATGGCTGATTTCCTGCTGGAACTTCATTCCGAGGAAATCCCGGCGCGGATGCAGGAAGGGGCCTGCCGGCAGTTGCGCGAGCGCTTTGCCGCCCTGCTGGCCGAAGCCGGCCTTGCCGTCGGCTCGATCGAGACCTTTGCGACGCCGCGGCGCCTTGCCCTGCTGGCAAGCGAGCTGGCGGCGGAATCGGCGGCGGTGACCGAAGAGCGGCGCGGCCCCCGCGCCGATGCGCCGACCCCGGCGATCGAGGGCTTCCTGCGCTCGACCGGCCTGGTCCGCAGCGACCTCGAAGAGCGCGATACCGGCAAGGGCGTGTTCCTGTTCGCCAATCTGTCGCGCGAGGGGCGGCCGGCGGCGGACATCCTCGCCGAAAAACTGCCGCAGTTACTGGCCGGCTTCGACTGGCCGAAAAGCCAGCGCTGGGGGGCGGCCAGCGCCAGCACGGCCTCGCCCAGATGGGTGCGGCCGCTGCGCGGCATCCTTGCCCTTCTGGGCCGCGAAGTGGTGGAATTCGAGGCGCTTGGCCTGCAATCCGGCCGCGAGACCTTCGGCCACCGCTTCATGGGCGGCCGCGATCCGATGGCGATCGACAGCCCTGGCAGCTATAAAAACCAGTTGCGGGCGTCGTTCGTGCTGCTGTCGGCCGAGGAACGCCTGGAACTGATCCGCGAGCGGGCCGCCGCCGCCGCCAAGGCCGCCGGGCTGGTGCTGCGCGCCGATCCGGCGCTGGACGTGGAAAACGCCGGCCTGACGGAATGGCCGGTGGCGCTGCTCGGCCGTTTCGATGCGGCCTATCTGGAGGTGCCGGCCGAGATCATCCAGTTGACCATGGCCGCCAACCAGAAATATTTCGCCGTCGAGGACGAAGCGGGCAGCCTGGCGCCGGCCTTCGTCTGCGTCGCCAATCTGGAGGCGCCCGACAAGGGCAAGGCCATCGTCGCCGGCAACGAGCGCGTGCTGTCGGCGCGCCTGGCCGACGCCCGCTTCTTCTGGGAGCAGGACAAAAGAACGCCGCTGGACGAATTCGCCGGCCGGCTTTCGGGGATCGTTTTCCACGAAAAGCTCGGCGCCATGGCCGACAAGGTGGCGCGGGTGGCAAGGCTGGCGCGCCATTTGGCCGAACATTATTTTCCGGCGGTCGCCGCCGACGACGCCGAACGCGCCGCCCGGCTGATGAAGGCCGACCTCGTCAGCGGCACGGTTGGCGAATTTCCCGAGCTGCAAGGCGTGATCGGCGGCTATCTGGCGGAAGCGCAAGGGGAAAATGCAGCGATCGTCTCGGCGCTGAAGCAGCAGTATCGCCCCTGCCCGGAAGGCGATGTGGCGGTGGTGGCGGCGTTGGCCGACCGGCTCGATAGCCTGGCCTCTTTCTTCGGCGCCGGCATCCGGCCCACCGGCTCGCGCGACCCCTTCGCGCTGCGCCGCGCCGCGCTTGGCGTGCTCGACATGCTGGTTTCGGGGCATGTGCGCCTGCCGCTTCGCCCGGTGCTGGACTTCGCCGGGGCGGCGGATTCGGGCGAACTGCTGGATTTCTTCGCCGAACGCCTGAAGGTGCGGCAGCGCGAGGCCGGCGTCGGCCATGATCTCATCGACGCCGTGTTCGCCCTTGGCGACGAGGACGATGTGGTGCGGCTGCTGGCGCGCGTTCATGCGCTTCAGGACTTCATCGGCAGCGACGACGGCCGCAACCTGCTGGTCGGCTATCGCCGCGCCGCCAACATCCTGAAGGCCGAGGAAAAGCGCGACGGCCACGGCTATGCGTTCGAAGGGGCCGACGGGGCCATGGCCGGAACCATGGCCGGAACAATGGACGGCGCCGAAGCGGCGCTGGCCGCGGAACTGGCGGCAGCGGCCCCGGAAGTGGCGGCGCTGGTCGAGGCCGAGGATTTCGAAGGCGCCATGCGAAGGCTCGCCGCTTTCCGCGCCGCCGTCGACCGCTTTTTCGACGAAGTGACGGTGAACGATGCCGACCCGGCGAAACGCGCGCGCCGGCTTGGCCTTCTGGCCGGGCTTCGGGACGTGATGCACCGAATTGCGGATTTTTCCAGAATCGAGGGATGATATGCCGGAACGTTTGATTCTCCCCTTTGGCGGCGATGCGCCGTCGGCGCACGCGCTTGGCAAGAACCATCTGGGCGGCAAGGGCGGAAACCTTTGCGAAATGGCCGGAATCGGCCTGCCGGTGCCGCCCGGCTTCGTCATCCCCACCACGCTTTGCGCGCTTTACTACGAGGCCGGCGGCCGCCTTCCCGATGCCCTCCTTGCAAAGCTCGACGATGGCCTCCGCCATATCGAACGCATTTCCGGGATGGAGTTCGGCTCGGCCGCCAACCCGCTGCTGGTGTCCGTGCGCTCGGGGGCGCGGGTTTCGATGCCGGGCATGATGGACACGGTGCTGAACCTTGGCCTGAACGACGAAACCGCCGAGGGGCTGGCGAAACGCTCGGGGAACGCCCGCTTCGCCTACGACAGCTACCGCCGCTTCATTCAGATGTATTCCGATGTGGTGCTGGGCATCGACCATTATCTGTTCGAAGACGCGCTCGCCGTGCTGAAGGACGATCGGGGCGTCAGCCTCGATACCGAGCTTTCCGCCGACGATCTGAAGCATCTGGTCGGCGAATATAGCAAGATCGTGCTGCGGGCCACCGGGCAGGAATTCCCGCAGGATCCGCGCCGGCAACTGGAAGGGGCGATCGGCGCCGTCTTCGGTTCGTGGCGCTCGGAACGCGCCATCGTCTACCGGCGCTTGAATGACATCCCGGAAAGCTGGGGCACCGCCGTCACCGTGCAGGCGATGGTGTTCGGCAATATGGGCGAAACCTCGGCGACCGGCGTTGCCTTCACGCGCAACCCAGCCACCGGCGAAAAGGCCATTTTCGGCGAATATCTGGTGAACGCCCAAGGCGAGGACGTGGTGGCCGGCATCCGCACCCCGCACTATCTGACCCGGACGGCGCGCCTTGATTCCGCTTCCAGGGACCTGTCGATGGAAGAGGAGATGCCGGCGGTCTTCGCGCAGCTGAAAGACATGTTCGAGCGGCTGGAAGCGCATTACCGCGACTGCCAGGACATCGAGTTCACCGTCCAGGAACAGAAATTGTGGCTGTTGCAGACGCGGAACGGCAAGCGCACGGCCAGGGCCGCCCTGAAGATCGCCTGCGACATGGTCGACGAGGGGCTGATCAGCGTCAACGAGGCCATTCTGCGCGTCGATCCGGCCGTTCTCGACCAGTTGCTGCACCCGACGCTCGACCCCGACGCCAAGCGCGAAGTGATCGCGACGGGCCTGCCGGCGTCGCCGGGGGCGGCTTCGGGCGCCCTGGTCTTCGACAGCCAGAGCGCGGTCGAGCGGGCGGCGCGCGGCGAGGCGGTCATTCTGGCGCGGGTCGAGACCTCGCCCGAGGACATCGCCGGCATGCACGCGGCGCAAGGCGTGCTGACGGCGCGCGGCGGCATGACCAGCCACGCCGCCGTGGTGGCGCGCGGCATGGGCCGGGCCTGCGTGTCGGGGGCCGGCGGCCTTTCCATCGACCTGAAGGCGCGGGTGATGACGGTCGGCTCCAGAAGCCTTGCCGAAGGCACGGTCATCACGCTCGACGGCGGCAGCGGCGAAGTGATGCTGGGGCAGGTGGCGACGGTCGAGCCGGAGCTTTCCGGCGATTTCGGCCGGCTGATGGGCTGGGCCGACCAGCACCGGCGCATGAAGGTGCGCGCCAACGCCGAAACGCCCGAGGATTGCAGCACCGCCATCCGCTTCGGCGCGGAAGGAATCGGCCTGGCCCGCACCGAGCATATGTTCTTTGGCGCCGACCGCATCGTGCATGTGCGCGGCATGATCCTTGCCGGCGACGAGGCCGGCCGGCGCAAGGCGCTTGAAAAACTGCTGCCGGCGCAGCGCGACGATTTCGCCGCCATTTTCCGCATCATGGAGGGGCGGCCGGTGACCATCCGCCTGCTCGATCCGCCGCTCCATGAATTCCTGCCGTCCCGCGACGAGGAAATGGCCGAAGTGGCGGACGCGACCGGCCTGGCCGTCGCCGCCATCCGCCGCCGCGTCGGCGAACTGCACGAGGCGAATCCGATGCTGGGGCATCGCGGCTGCCGCCTGCTGATCGCCTACCCGGAAATCACCGAAATGCAGGCGCGCGCCATTTTCGAGGCGGCGCTTGAATGCGGCGATGTCAGCCCGGAAATCATGGTGCCGCTGGTGGCGACCGCTCGCGAGCTGGAGCTGGTGAAGGCCGTGGTGGAGCAGACGGCGAAGGCGGTGTTCGCCGAAAAGGGCCGCAGCATCCCCTACCATGTCGGCACCATGATCGAGCTGCCGCGCGCCGCCCTTCGCGCCGCCGACATCGCCGCCCACGCCGAATTTTTCAGCTTCGGCACCAACGACCTGACGCAGACCACCCTCGGCATCAGCCGCGACGACGCCGGGCGCTTCCTCAACAAATATGTCGAGAGCGGAGTCTATCCGCGCGACCCCTTCGTCAGCCTCGACACCGAGGGCGTCGGCGAACTGGTGCGGATCGCCGCCGAGCGCGGCCGGGGCGCGCGCGCCGGGTTGAAGCTCGGCATTTGCGGCGAGCATGGCGGCGACCCGGCCACCATCAGCTTTTGCGAGGAAAGCGGCCTGGATTATGTCAGCTGTTCGCCGTGGCGGGTGCCGATCGCCCGCCTGGCGGCGGCGCAGGCGGCGTTGCGGAAAGGCTGAGGCGGTGCCGGCCGCCCCGCGACGGAGGTTCGCCGGGGCGGCCGCCCGCCAATCATGAAGCCGCGATTCCATCTGCCGGAGGCGGCCCTCGTCGGCCGCGAGGCCATGGCCGACGGCGCCTCGGTGCGGACGCTGCTGCTGCCGCACCCCCGGCCCGTCGCCAATCTGCTGCTGCTGACCGGGCGGGCCGATTTCCTGGAGAAATGGGCCGGCAGCTACGCCGAACTGCACCAGGCCGGCTTTGCCATCGCCAGCTTCGACTGGCGGGGGCAGGGCGGCTCGACGCGGACGCTTGCCAGCGGCGCCGGCCATATCGACAGTTTCGACACCTGGCTCGCCGATCTCGACCATTTGTCCGATTGGGCGAGGGGCGCGCTTCCCGGCGGCCGCTGGCTGGCCTTCGGCCACAGCATGGGCGGCCATCTGCTGGCGCGCTGGGTGGCCGATCCGGGGCGGCGGGCGCGATCCTTGCGCCGCGTGCTCGATGGCGTGGTGCTGTCGTCGCCTTTCTTCGGCCTTGGCGGGCCGGCCATGTGGCAGAAGGCGGCGCTGGGCCTGGCCGCCATCGAGGTGGCGCGCGGCCGCGCCGCCGAATTCGCCTGGGGGCAAGGCCCCTATGCGGCGCATGGCCGGACGCAGCGGCGGCAACTGCTGCTGACGGCGAGCCGCGCCCATTTCGAAGACGAGGGGCTGTGGCTGGAAGCGCGCCCCGACCTTGCGACCGGCGGCGTCACCTGGGGCTGGCTGAAGGCCTTTGCCGACAGCGAGGCCGCGCTGGAGGCGCTGCCGCTGGAAGAGATGTCGCTGCCGGTGCTGATGCTGCTTGGCGACCGCGAGCATGTGGTGGACAACCGGGCGTCGCTCAGGATCGCCGCCCGCCTGCCCCATGTCCGCCATCTGCTGATGGCCGACGCCGCCCATGAACTGCTGCGGGAAACCGAACTGGTGCGCCGCGACGCCCTGATGCGCATCCTTGCCTTCGCCCGCGAGGTGGCGCGATGAGCGACTTCGACGTGCTGGTGATCGGCGCCGGAATCGCCGGCGCCGGGGTTGCCCATGCGCTGCTGCGTCTTGCGCCCGGGCTTCGCCTTGCCCTGCTGGAAGCGGAAAGCCAGCCCGGCTACCACACCACCGGCCGCTCGGCGGCCTTTTTCGCCGAAACCTATGGCGGGCCGAAGGTGCAGCCGCTGTCGACGGCGTCGCGGCCGTTTCTGGAACGGCCGCCGGCCGGGTTCGCCGAAACCGCCGTGCTGCGCCGGCGCGGCGCCCTTCATATCTGCCATGCCGGCCGCTTGCCGCAACTGGATGCGCTGGAAGCGGAATTCCGCCACGGCGGCGTGCCGTTCGAACGCCTTGGGCCGGCGGATATCCGGGCGCTGGCGCCGTGGCTTCACGAGGAATGGCGGCGGGCGGCGCTGTTCGAGCCGGGCTGCATGGATATCGAGGTGGGAGTTCTGCACCAGGCGTTCCTGCGCGCGGCGCGAGGGATGGGCGCGACCCTTCGCACCGACGCCCGGGTGGAGTCGATCCGCCGCCGCGCCGGTCTCTGGCGGGTGACGGCCTCGGGGGTGGACTATGGCGCGGCGAAGCTGGTGAACGCCGCCGGCGCCTGGGCCGGCGCGGTGGCGGCGATGGCCGGCGCCGTCGCCGTGCCGATCCAGCCGCTCCGGCGCACCATCGTCGTCGCCGAAGTGGAGCCAGCGGCGCCCGACGACCTGCCGCTGCTGCTCGATTGCGGCGGCGAACTCTATTTCAAGCCCGAGCATGGCCGGCTGTGGATTTCCCCGCACGACGAAACGCCCGATGTCGCCCGCGACGTGCGCCCCGAGGAACTGGACGTGGCGCTTGCCCTCGACCGTTTCCGGCGCATGTGCGACTGGCGGATGCGGCGCGTGGCGACGAAATGGGCGGGCCTCAGGAATTTCGCCCCCGACCGGCTGCCGGTCTATGGGGCCGACCCGTTGCAGGAAGGGTTTTTCTGGTGCGCCGGGCAGGGCGGCTGGGGCGTCCAGACTTCGCCCGCCGGCAGCATGGTGGCGGCGGCCGCCGTCCTTGGCGCGGCCCTTCCCGAACCCTATGCGGGCCTTGATCCATCGCCCTATCTTGCATCCCGCTTTGGCTGAGGCTTGGATAGGCTTCGCAATTGCTTTAGGGACAGGCGGCTGGTCAAACTGTCTTTTGGTAAGGTTCCGCCTCTGATGAACAAGCTGTTGAAAGTCTCGCTGCTGGCGGCCGTGGCGCTTGCCGTTTCCGCCTGTGATTCGTCGGGAAGCTCGGCGGCCGATGCGGCGGCGGCGCCGGGGGCCACGGCAGAGGCATCGGCGACCGACTGGACCACGGTGGTCAGCGCCACCGAGGATGGCGGCTATCGGATGGGCAACCCGGATGCCAGGGTGAAGCTGGTGGAATTCGGTTCCTATACCTGCAGCCACTGCGGCGATTTCTACAAGGATGCGGTGGCGCATCTGGAACCCGAATATGTGAAGACCGGCAAGGTCTCCTATGAATTCCGCCCCTTCATGCTGAACATCTATGATTTCGCGGCGACGAAGCTGGCCATGTGCCAGGGCACCGAGCGCTTCTTCAACTGGACGAACGAGCTCTACGGCAACCAGGAAGGCTGGATCGAGCCGTTCACGAAGATCACCGAGGCCGAGGTGGCGCCCTTGCGCAGCCTGCCGCTTGGCCAGCAGGTGCGCGGATTGGCGCTTGCCGGGCAGTTGAATGTGTTCGCGGCCCGGCGCGGCCTGCCGACCGCCGAATTCGACAAGTGCCTTGCCGACGAGGAGCAGATGGAATCGCTCGCCAATCTTCAGCAGAAGGCGGTCGAGACCTATCGCATCGAAGGCACGCCGACCTTCCTTTTGAACGGCAAGAAGGTCGACAACGCCACCACCTGGGCGCAGCTCAAGCCGAAGATCGACGAAGCGCTGTGACCGAAGCCCCGGCTTCGCACGGATGAAATTCGCGAAGCTCCGTCTTCAGGGCTTCAAATCCTTCGTCGAGCCGGCCGAGCTTGAAATCCGCGACGGCCTGACCGGGGTCGTCGGCCCCAATGGCTGCGGCAAGTCCAATCTGCTGGAAGCGCTGCGCTGGGTGATGGGCGAAGGCTCGGCGCGCTCGCTTCGCGCCGGCAGCGGCGGCGACGGCATGGACGAAGTGATCTTCGCCGGCACCGCGAAACGCCCCCGGCGCGACCTTGCCGAAGTGCGCCTCGTGCTCGACAACCGGGCGCGCCGGGCGCCCGCCGCATGGAACGGCGACGACCAGCTGGACGTGTCCCGCACCATCCGCCGCGGCGAAGGCTCGGGCTATGCGGTGAACGGCCGCGACGCCCGCCTGAAAGACGTGCAACTGCTGTTTGCCGACGCCGCGACCGGCGCGCATTCGCCGGCGCTCGTCGGCCAGGGGCGGGTAGCGGCGATCATCGGCGCCCGGCCGCAGGAACGCCGGCAATTGCTGGAAGAGGCGGCCGGCATTTCCGGCCTGAACGTCCGCCGCCGCGAGGCCGAGCAGCGCCTTCGCGCCGCCGACCTCAACCTCGCCCGGCTCGACGATCTGTTGCAGGCGCGGGAAACGCAGGCGGCCCAGCTTCGCCGCCAGGCCAGGGCGGCGGCGCGCTACCGCGAGCTTTCGCAGTCCATGCGCGCGCTGGAAACGGCGCTGCTGCGCCGCGAGTGGGTGGCGGCGGTAGAGGCGGCCCAGCAGGCCGAGCGCGATCTGCAAGCGGTGGAGGCCGCGCTTGCCGGCCATGTCGACGCGGCGGCGCGGGCGGCCACCGCGCAGGCCAATGCGGCCGCCGTCCTGCCGGAAAAGCGCGGCCGGGAAACGGCGGCCGCCGCCATCCTGCAACGGCACGGCGCCGCGCGGGCGACGCTGGTGGCGGAGCGGTCGGCGGCGGAGCGCCGGCTGCTGGATCTGCAAGCGGCGATCGAGGCCGCCATCGCCGACCAGGGGCGCGAGCAGGCGCGCGCCGCCGATTCGGCGAACACCAAAACGCGCCTGGAAGGCGAACTGGCGGCGCAGCGCCAGGCCGAGGCCGAAGCGATGGCCGCCGAAGCGCCGGCGGCGCTGGCGACCGGGGAAGCGGAACAGGCCGCGACTGCTGGCGAACGGCAACTGGCCGAAGCGGTGGAAGCCCATGCGGCGCTGCTTGCCGAAGGGCGAAGCGTGCGGGCGCAGGCCGAGGCGGCGCGCGAGCGCGCCGGCCGTTTGGCCGCCGAACGCAAGCGCCTGCAAGGCGAACTGGCGCGCCTGAAGACGGATGGGGCGGCCAGCGATCTCGCGCGCGGCATCGAGGCGGCCGAAGCGGCGCTGCACCAGGCGTCGGCGCTGCTGGAGGCGGAAAGCGCGGCGATCCTGGTCGCCGAACGCGAAGCGCAGGCGGCGCGGCAGGCGGCGGCGGCGGTAGAGCGCGCGGCGCTGGCGGCGCGCTCGGAAGTGGCGAGCCTGGAAGCCGAGGCGAAGGCGCTGGAACGCTTGCGGCAGGGCAGGGCCGGGCCGGCGGACGACAGCGCCCGCCGTTCGCTGCGGGTAGAGCCGGGCTATGAGATTGCCGTGGCCGCCGCCCTTGGCGACGATGTCGGCGCTGCCCTCGGCGCGGGGGCGCCCATGGCGCGGCACTGGCTGCACATCGGCCGGCAGCCGGACGACCCCGAGCTGCCGCCGCAGGCGCAGCCGTTGCGGGCGCGGCTGGAGGCGGCCCCGGAACTGGCGCGGCGGCTGGCGCAGATCGGGGTGGTGGAGGCGCCGCCGGACGCCGCTGCCATCGCCGCCCTGAAACCGGGGCAGGCGCTGGTGGCGCTGGATGGCTGGCTGTGGCGCTGGGACGGGCTGGTGCGGCCGCCCGGCGGCGCCTCGACGGCGGTCGCCGAATCGCTGGCGCGGGAAAACCGCCTTGCGGACATCAACGCCAGCCTGCCCGCCCCCCGCGCCCGGCTGGAACGGGCGGAAACGGAATTGCGCGAACAGCAGCAACGGCTGGCGGCGGCGCAGCAGGCCGAGCGGCAGGCAAGAACGAACCGCGCCGGCGCCGAACGCGAGCAGGAGCGGCTTTCGGCGCGCTTGCAGGGGCTTCGCGCCGCCCGGGCGCAGATGGAGGCGCGGCAGGCCGCCATCCGCGCCTCGGTCGGGCGGCTGGCGGCGGAAGGGGAAAGCGCCGACGCCGAGGCGGCGCAGGCGGCGCAGGCGGTGGCGGCGCTTGCCGACGCCTCCGCGCTGGCCGGGGAGGTGGCGACCGCCCGGCTCGGCGCCGAACGCGCCCGGGCGCTTCTTGCCGAGCGGCGCGCCCAGGCGGCGGCCATCGGCCGCAACCGCCAGGAAGCGGCGGCGCGCATCGCCCGCCTGCAACGGGAACTGCAGGAATGGCGCCAGCGCGACCGCGACGCCGAGGCCGCCGATGAACGGCTGCGGGAACGGATCGACCGCTTGCGCGCCGAACGCGCCGCCCTCGTCGCCGAGCCGGATGCCCTGGCCGTCAGGCTTCGCCTGCTGGACGAGGAAATCGCCGTTGCCGAACAGCATCGCCAGCAGGCGGCCGAAGCGATTCTGGCGGCGGAACTGGCGCTTTCCGAACTCGACCGCCAGGCGCGCGCCGCCGAGGGGCGGGTGGCCGACGCCCGCGAGGCCCGCGCCACCACGGCCGCCGCCGCCGCCGCCGGCCGCGAGAAACTGGCAGAACTGGCGCGCCAGGCGGTCGAGCGCTTCGGCTGCCAGCCGCGCGACCTGGAGGAAGGCGATGACAGGCCCGCCGCCGCCCTGGCGGAGGCGCTGGCGGCGATGGAGCGCGAACGCGAGCGAATCGGCGTGGTGAACCTGCGCGCCGATCTGGAACTGGCCGAGATCGAAGAACAGCTGGCCCGCGACCGCGCCGAGCGAAGCGAGCTGGAAACGGCCATCCATCGTCTCCGTGGCTCGATCGGCACGCTGAACCGCGAGGGCAGGGCGCGGCTGATGGCCGCCTTCACCGCGGTGGACGGCCATTTCCGCGACCTGTTCACCACGCTGTTCGGCGGCGGCGCCGCCGAACTGGCGCTGGTGGAAAGCGACGATCCGCTGGCGTCGGGCCTTGAGATCCGCGCCCAGCCGCCGGGGAAAAAGCTGCAATCCCTGAGCCTGTTGTCGGGCGGCGAGCAGGCGCTGACGGCCATTGCCCTGGTGTTCGCGCTGTTCCGCACCAACCCGGCGCCGATCTGCGTGCTCGACGAAGTGGACGCGCCGCTCGACGATGCCAATGTCGAGCGCTTCACCCGGCTGCTGGCCCACATGGCCGACAGCACCGAGACGCGCTTTCTTGTCGTCACCCACAATCCGGTGACCATGGCAGCCATGCACCGGCTCTATGGCGTGACCATGGGGGAACCGGGGGTCAGCCAACTGGTTTCCGTGGCGCTGAAGGAAGCGGAAGCCCTGGCGCGGGACTGAGCGGCGGGCTTCGCCGCTTGACCTTTGTGCAGGTGCGATATAACGGAACCCTCGCTTCGGCGGCCCCAGCGTCGGCGGAGCCCTTGGCGCAATCCCGCCGATGGCTGACCTGTTCCAGCGCGAAAGGCCAACCGCCTTGCCCGATCCTGACCAGCAAGACCTCGATCACCTCGGGGAACGGTTGCAGGCAGCGAAGGCGAAGCATCAGCCCAGACCGCAGCAGGTCGCCGGTTCGGCATTGGCCCAGGGCACCCGCCACGCCTTCGGGATCGCCGCGACCACCGTGGTCGGCGGCGGCATCGGCTGGATGCTCGACCGCTGGTTGCAGACCGGTCCCTGGCTGTTCCTGCTGTTCCTGTTGCTGGGGATAGCGGCCGGCTTCTGGGATCTGTTGAAGGCGGTGAACCGGGAAGCGAAGGCGCTGAAACAGCGCCAGGACGAAGAGAACAGACAAGGCTAGAAGCGAGACCGAAAGCGGTGGCAAATCCACTCGAACAGTTTGCGATTGAACGCTATGCCGAATTGTCGGTGGGGGGCGCCGATGCGGCGTTCACCAACGCCTCGCTGTTCATGCTGCTGATTCTGGCCATCACGCTGTTTTTCTTCTGGCTTGGCAGCCGCAATCCGCAACTGGTGCCGGGGCGCTGGCAGGCCGCCCTCGAAAGCATGGCCGGCTTCGCCGTCGATATGGTGGACGAGAATATCGGTCCCAAGGGGCGGCCCTGGGTGCCGTTCATCTTCTCGCTGTTCATCTTCATTCTGGTGGCGAACGTCGTTGGCCTGTTTCCCTACAGTTTCACCGTCACCAGCCACATCGCCGTCACCTTCGCGTTCGCGGCGCTGGTGTTCCTGATCTGCGTCCTGATCGGCATTGCCCATCACGGACTGCATTTCTTCTCGTTGTTCGTGCCGCCGAAAACCCCGATCGCGCTGATGCCGATCATCGTGCCCATCGAGCTGATTTCCTTTCTGGCGCGGCCGCTGACCTTGTCCGTCCGTCTGTTCGCCAACATGACCTCGGGCCACATCCTGCTGAAGGTGTTCGCCGGCTTCGTGATTTCGCTGGCGGCCGCCGGCGGCATCTGGACCGCCACCTCGGTGGTGCCGTTCGCGATGACCGTCGCCTTCTATGGGCTGGAACTGATCGTCGCCGTGGTGCAGGCCTATGTGTTCGCGCTGCTGACCGCAATCTACCTCAACGATTCCATCAATCTGCACTGAGTTTTTTCGAAAGGACTGAACGACATGGAAGCTGAAGCCGCCAAGTATATCGGTGCCGGCCTTGCAGCGATCGGCACCGGCATTGCCGCCATTGCCGTTGGCACGCTGTTCGCCCTGTTCCTGCAAGGGGCGCTCCGCAATCCGTCGGCCGCCGATTCCCAGCGCCCGAACCTGATCTTCGGCTTCGCCGTGACCGAAGCACTCGGCATTTTCGCCTTCCTGGTGGCGCTGCTGCTGCTGTTCGCGGTCTGAGCCGGAACGAAAGGCGGGAACGGGCCGATGCCCCAGTTTGATTTCTCCCAGGCGGCGCCGCAGGTGATCTGGCTGGCGCTGGTGTTCGGCCTTCTCTACCTGGTCGTGCATCTGCTTTATCCACGCGTCGACCGGGTGGTGCAGAACCGCAAGGCGACGATCGCCACCGACCTTCGGCAAGCCGAAGCCGCGCGCGACGCCGCCGAAGCGGCGACCAAAGGCGGTTCCTCGGTGCTGGCCGACGCCCGCGCCCATGCGCTGCTGGTGACGAACAAGGCCCACGACGAGGCGAGCGCGCTGGTGCAGCGGAAGCTGGCCGAGGCCGACCACAGCCTGCAAGCGCGGGCCGAGGCGGCGACGCGGCGCCTGGCCGACCAGCGGGCGGAAGCGGTGGCGGATCTGGACCGCATGGCGGGGGACATGGTCGTCGAACTGGTGCAGCGGGTGTCGGGCCTGCAACTGAGCGCGGCTGAAGCGGATGAAGCGGTGCGAAAGGTGGCCGCCTGATGCCGCAGCCTTACACGATGCAGCCGTTGCAGATGGCCGCCGGCCGCGTCACCGAAGTGGCCGATTCGCCCGGAGGAGCGGTTGGCACCGTCGCCGCCGCCGAACATGCGGCGCAGCATGAAACGATCCTCGGTCTCGACAGCCATGCCATCGTCGGCATTGCCTTTCTGGTGTTCGCGGTCCTGCTCTGGAAGGCGGGGGCGTTCCGGCTGATCGGCCAGGCGCTCGACCGGCAGGCGGAAAAAGTGCGCGCCGACCTCGCCGAAGCGGCGGCTCTCAGGGCCGAAGCCGAGGCCGTGCGGGCGAAGGCCGCCGCCGAGGCGAAGGCCGCCGAGGAACAGGCGAAGGCGACGCTTGCCAACGCCGAAGTAGAGGCGAAACGCATCCTGGAGCAGGCGGCCATCGACGCCGAAACCCAGATCGCCCGCCACCTGAAGCTGGCCGAAGACCGCATCGACGCCGAGGCGCGGGCAACGGAGGCGGCGTTGCGCCGCCGCACCGCCACCCTTGCATTGGGGGCGGCCGAATCCCTACTTAAAGGCCATGTGGACGAACTCGGATCGCTTGCGGACGGAGCCATCGCCGGTCTTGACCGGACCTGAGAGCGGAACCGAGGGCGGACCTGGGGGCGGAACCAAGGACTGCGGCGGCGTCAAGGCTAGGCAGCGGCTGCTGACCGTTGCCAGCTACAATATCCGCAAAGCCGTTGGCGCGGACATGCGCCGGCGGCCCGAGCGCATCCTGGACGTGCTCGACGAAACCGGCGCCGATGTCGCCGTTCTTCAGGAGGCGGACCGCCGCTTCGGCGCCCGCGCCGCCGCCCTTCCCGAGCGCGAACTGGAATGCCGGGGCTGGCGGCATGTGCCGCTGGGCATGACCGCCGACGCCATCGGCTGGCACGGCAACGCCGTGCTGGTGCGCTCGGGCATCGAAGTGGTGGCGCAGCGGCAATTGCAACTGCCGGTGCTGGAGCCGCGCGGCGCCGTCATGGCCGACCTTCGGATCGACGGCCGGCCGCTGACGGTTGTGGGGATGCATCTCGATCTTTCCGGCCTGTGGCGGCGGCGGCAGGCGCGCACCATTCTTCGCCAACTGGCGGCGCGGGAAAGCGAAAGTCCAACGCTGCTGATGGGCGACATGAACGAGTGGCGAGGGGCGGCCGGGGCTTTGGCCGATTTTGCCGCCCGCCATCGCCCGGTCATGACCGGGCCGAGCTTTCCGGCGCGGGTGCCGCTGGCCCGGCTCGACCGCATCTTCGCTTCGGGGCGGCTGGAAATCGAGGCCAGCGGCGTCCACCAAAGCGCGCTTTCGAGGGTGGCGTCCGACCATCTGCCGCTTTGGGTGCGGCTGCGCCTGCCCTGATTACTAGCGGCGCGACCCTTCCGGCAGTTGCGCCTTTTCCGGCTCTGCTTGCAGCATCGGCAGCACCGAGCACAGGATCCGGCTTCGCCGTTCCGTGGTGTCGTTCGGTTCGACCGGATAGCTGACCACCGCTTCCAGCCAGGCGTTCTGGTTGTTGCGGAAATACACCAGGGAAGCATTGTCCGCCCTGCCGGCGGCAAGCGAATGGCGGCCGGCGAAATCCTCGTCGGCGGCGCGGCGAAGGCAGGCTTCGACGAAGGCGAGATCGCTGCTCCAGGCAATCTGGATGGCCGTTTCGTTCCACAGAAAATCGTCTCCGGGCGCCCGGTAGTTGATCACTTCGGTCTTGAGGACGAGGCTGTTGGGAATGCGGACGGTGCGGCTGCTTTGCCGGTTGTTGCCGGCATAGGGGCCGCGGGATTCCTTCAGCACGGTTTCGAGATAGCTGATCTCGATGACATCGCCGCGAAGATTGCCAATCTGGATGCGGTCGCCGACATGATAGGGGCGGCGGAAAATGATGTAGAGCCAGGCGATGAAAGAGGTGATCGGCGCCTGCAAGGCAAAACCGAGCACCAGCGAGAACAGGCCGAAGCTGACGGCGGCGGCGTAGAGATTCTGGAACAGGAACGAAGCGACGACGATGGCGACCAGGGCGAAGCTGGTCAGCCGCGCCACCCGCAGCAGATTGTAGCGGACGCCTTCGTTTTCGGTTTTCCGCTCGATGATGCCCTCAAGGGCGTTTCCAGCGACGAAGACCAGATGGATGGAGAACAGCGCCAGGAAAATCCGCGCCAGGATCGGCAGGGCGTCCGTGAGCCAGCCCGGCCAGCCCGGCCATGCGGCGGCAAGCGAGGAAGCGCCGATGGCGAGGGTGATGGCGTGCAGAAGCAGATAGCCGCCGGCGAAGAGGGCGTTGCGGAGGATGCCGCGGCCGGTTCTGTTCATCTTCCTCCCTTCGGGCCGTGCGCGCCCGTCAGCCCTCGGGCTGGCCGCCGGCCGCCAGATGGTGGCGAATCACTTCGTCGATGATGAAGCGGAGGAATTTTTCCGAGAATTCCGGGTCGAGGTCGGCGTCGGCCGCCAATTGGCGCAGCCGGGCGATCTGCTGCTGTTCGCGCGCCGGATCGGCCGGCGGCAGTTCGTGCTCGGCCTTGAACGCGCCCACCTTCTTCGTCACCCGGAAGCGCTCGGCGAGGATATGAACCAGCGCCGCGTCGATATTGTCGATCGAGCGGCGATATTCCTGCAATTTCCGTCCGACGCTTTCCACCCGCGACATGAAGGCCCTTTCCTTGGCGGTCTGAAGCCTCTAGCCAAAAACCAGCATGACCGCCACCATTCACACCATCCGGCCCGAACAGCCAAGCCTCAACCCGCTGATGACGCTGGTGGCAGGCGGCCTCAATTGCGTCAACCGAGTCATCCTCGACCGCATGCAAAGCCCGGTCGCCCTCATCCCCGAACTGGCCGGCCATCTGATCGCCGGCGGCGGCAAGCGCCTCAGGCCGATGCTGACGCTCGGCTGTGCCGCCGCCCTCGACTATCAGGGCGAACGCCACCACAAGCTGGCCGCCGCCGTGGAATTCATCCACACCGCGACGCTGCTGCACGACGATGTGGTCGACGGCTCCGATCTGCGCCGCGGCCGCAAGACCGCCAACATCATCTGGGGCAACGAAGCGTCGGTGCTGGTGGGCGACTTCCTGTTTTCCCGCGCCTTCGAACTGATGGTCGAGGATGGCAGCCTGAAGACGCTGAAGATCCTCTCCAATGCCTCGGCGGTCATCGCCGAGGGCGAAGTGGCGCAACTGACGGCGCAGCGGGTGATCGACACCGGCGAGGACCGCTATCTGCACATCATCCAGGCAAAGACGGCGGCGCTGTTCGCCGCCGCCTGCCAGATCGCCGCCGTGGTGGCCGAATCGGGCCAGCAGACCGAGGACGCCTTTGAATCCTATGGCCGCAACCTCGGCATCGCCTTTCAACTGGTGGACGACGCCATCGACTATATCTCGGACGCCGGCACCATGGGCAAGGACATCGGCGACGATTTCCGCGACGGCAAGGTGACGCTGCCGGTCATCCTTGCCTATGCGCGCGGCGACGAGCGGGCGCGGAAATTCTGGAAGCAGGCGATGGCCGGCCGCGCCAACGGCGATGCCGAACTGCAAGAAGCGATCGAGCGCCTGCACGCGACCGACGCCATCGCCGACACCAAGGCCAGGGCCAGGCTTTACGGCAGCCGGGCCATCGACGCGCTGGCGCTGGTTCCGGCCTCGCGCGCCCGCGCCGCCCTGGTGGAAACGGTGGAGTTCGCCATCCAGCGTGCCTATTGATGTCCGGCTGATGGGGCTACCGGTGGCGGCGCAATTGCCGGCGCTGGCGGCCAGCCTTGGCGACACGCCGAACGCCGTGCTGCTGGCGCCGCCGGGCGCCGGCAAAACCACGCTGGTCGCCCCCTTCCTGCTGGACCAGCCCTGGCTTTGCGGGCGGAAAATCCTGCTGATGCTGCCGCGGCGGCTGGCGGCGCGCGCCGCCGCCGAGCGCATCGCCAGCCTGCTTGGGGAAACACCGGGCGGGCAGGTGGGCTATCGCACCCGCCTTGAATCAAAGCCCGGCCGCCGCATCGAATGCCTGACCGAAGGGCTGTTCGTGACCCGCCTGCTGGCCGATCCGGCGCTGGAGGGCGTCGGCGCCCTGCTGTTCGACGAAGTGCACGAGCGCAATCTCGACGGCGATCTGGGGCTGGCGCTGGCGCTCGACGCTCAGCAGTTGCGCCCTGATCTACGCATCCTCGCCATGTCGGCGACGCTCGATGGCGCCCGCTTTGCCCGGCTGATGGGCGATGCGCCGCTGCACGAATCGAGCGGGCAAAGCTTCCCCGTCGCCATCCGCCATCTGGGGCGCGGCGACGCCCGCATCGAGGACCGCATGGCCGCCGCCATCCGCGCCGGCCTTGCCGAAGGCGAGGGCAGCCTGCTGGCCTTTCTGCCCGGGGTCGGCGAAATCGAGCGCGTCGCCGAACGGCTGCGATTGCCGCCCGGCGTTGCCCTCCACAAACTGCACGGCAACGCCGACCCGGCGGCGCAGCGCTCGGCGCTGGCCCCCGGCGGGCGGAAGGTGGTGCTGGCGACGGCGATTGCCGAAACCTCGCTCACCATCGACGGCGTCGGCATCGTCGTCGATTCCGGGCTGGCGCGAAAGCCGGCCTTCGACGCCGCCACCGGCCTCACCCGCCTGCAGACCATCCGGGTATCGCAGGCGGCGGCCGTGCAGCGCGCCGGCCGCGCCGGCCGGCAGGGACCGGGGCTGGTGTTCAGGCTTTGGGAAGAGGCGGAAACGCGCGGCCTCGTGCCCTTCGATGCGCCGGAAATCCTTGGCGCCGATCTGATGCCGCTGGCGCTGAGGCTTGCTTCCTGGGGGGTGGCAGAGGCGTCCGAACTGCGCTGGCTCGACCCGCCGCCCGAAGGCGCGCTGGCGGCGGCGCGCGCCGGCCTGCGGCGGCTTGGCGCCATGGAAGAGGACGGGCGGCTGACGGCGCACGGCCGGCGGATGGCGCGGCTGCCGCTGGCGCCGCCCCTGGCCCATATGCTGCTGGAGGGGGCGGCGCGCGACCAGGCGGCAACGGCGGCAAGCATCGCCGTGCTGCTGGAAGAACGCGGCGCCGGCGGCGCCGGTCTTGATCTCGACGAGCGGCGAAAAAGGCTGGCAACCGATGGCGGCGCCGCGTCGGCGCGGGGGCGGCGCCTGGCCGCGCGCTGGGCGGCGCTTGCCGGCCGCCTGCAAGCGCCGGAAGGGAAGGCGCCGCTGCCGCCGGCGCTGCTGCTGGCGTCGGCCTTTCCCGACCGGCTGGCGCGGCGCCGCCGCCAGCCTTCGGCGTCCAGCCAGCAGGCGGATTATCTGCTGGCGAACGGCCGCGGCGCGACCATCGACAGCGCCGACCCGCTGGCCCGCTGCGAATGGCTGGTGGTGGCCGACGCCGGCGGCGCCGGCGCCTCGGCGCGAATCCGCCTCGCCGCCGGCGTAGAAGGGGAGGCGCTGGCCGGCTGGCTTGCGGGTCGGGCTGCGGCCGAAGAGCGGCTTTCGACCGACCCGGCGAGCGGCCGGCTCGCCCTCGTCCGCACCGAGCGGCTGGGGGCGATCGAGCTGTCCAGGCGGCTGTTGCCGGCGCCGCCGGAGCGCGTGGCCGCCGCCTTCCTCGCCGATGTGCGCGACAGGGGGCTGGCCATCCTTCCCTGGCCGGAAAGCGAGCGGGCGACGCTGGCGCGCCTTCGCTTTGCCGCCCGCCATGGCTGCGCGGGGCTGGCCGATTTTTCCGAGGCCTTTCTGCTGGACAGCCTCGACCTCTGGCTGCTGCCGCGCCTCGACGGGGTGACGCGGCTGGCCGATGCCCGGCTTGGCGGCGCCATGCTGGGCATGCTGGACTGGAAGGCGCGCCAGGCGTTCGACGCCTTTGCCCCGGCGCGGTTCGAAAGCCCGGCCGGAACCAGCCACGCCATCGACTATCTGGCGGAGGGCGGCCCCGAGGCGGAAGTGCGCGCCCAGGCGCTGTTCGGCCTTGCCGCGCAGCCGCTGCTGGCCGGCGGCCATGTGCCGCTTACGCTGGCGCTGACTTCGCCGGCCGGGCGGGTGATCGCGAAAACGCGCGATCTGCCGGGATTCTGGCAAAATGGCTGGAAGGATGTGCGGCGCGACATGAAGGGCCGCTATCCGAAACACCCCTGGCCGGACGACCCGGCAGCGGCCAGGGCCACGGTTCGAACCAAGGCGGCCGATGCCCGCCGCTCCTGATCCGGCATTGCTTTTCGCCCCGGCTCTGGCCTAGGGGCTGTTGGATGCAGAAGGCGCGAATCTTCCAATATGGCACCCGCTCCCAGCAGGAGGGGAAGGCAAGGGCCGGGCAGTGGGTTCTGGAAGCGGAGCCGTCCGAGGGGCCGTTGCCCGACCCGCTGATGGGCTGGGCCGGCAGCGGCGACACCGAACAGCAGTTGCGGCTGTTGTTCCCGACGCTGGAGGCGGCGCGGGCCTATGCGGCGCGGCAGGGGATCGAGGCCAGCGTCGGCCTGCCGGAGGAGCGGCCGCTGATCCTGCAAAGCTATGCGGACAATTTCCGCTGACGGCTTGCCGCCCGGCGGCAATCGGGCATCCGGCCTCTGGACTTCCGCATCGGCCCCGTAGCTCAGCTGGATAGAGCATCCGCCTTCTAAGCGGAATGTCGCAGGTTCGAATCCTGCCGGGGTCGCCATTTCCGTTTCGCTTGGCGCGGTTCGGTTTCTTGCTGAATTCATGCGACACTTTGGCGCTGGCGCGCGGTGGCTGGCGCAATTGACATGCCTGGCGGCATCAGGCAGATTTCGCACTGGAAGATGGTTTCGGATATTGACGGGCCGGAACCAATATGTAGCCGTTACTGGCGACGATTCTGCAATGGTGGGGGCGTGGTCATGGCTGGACTTGCCTGGTATGTTACGATTATTCTGGTCACTGCGATCGCAGTGGCCTTTTTGATTATCGCCAGGAACGCCGGCAAGGCCAGGGACTATGCAAGCGTCCAGCCGGCCGCCTACCGCTGGCGGGCGAGGGCGTTCTGGTCGGTGGTCGTTCTCGGCGTCGTTGTTGCGGGCGCCTCGCTTCGGGAACTGCCCTATCTTCGGGCGGATGCCCAGCCGCCGGCGCAGGTGGTGAACGCCACCGGCCATCAATGGTATTGGGATCTCGACCGCGACACCGTGGTGGCCGGCCAGCCGGTCGAGTTCCGGGTCGCCGCCGAGGATGTCAACCATGGCTTCGGCATCTACGATTCCGACAACCGCATGCTGGCGCAGGTGCAGGCGATGCCGGGCTATGTGAACCGCTTGCAGCACATCTTCGAACAACCGGGAACCTATCGGCTGCTCTGTCTCGAATATTGCGGGCTTGCCCACCACGAGATGATCGCCGAACTCGAAGTGACGGCGCCCTGAACCGGGAAGCAGCAGGAACAGCGAGCAGCAGGAGCAGGCGGCATGGCAGACACGGGCGAAGCGGCGCAATTCACCAAGCCGGTGATCGACGGGCTGGGGCGGAAGATCATCGCTGCCAACCTCGCCGTTACCGGCCTGGTTTTCCTGCTGATGATCGTCTTCGGCCTCGTCATGCGCCTGGCGCAGAGCGGCTGGCTGGAAATCGGGCCGGCGCCTTTCTACGAATATATGACCATTCACGGCACCGGCATGGTGGGGATGGCGGCCCTGGGCGGCATCACGGTGATGTGGTATTTTCTCAGCCGCTACGTTCGCCTCGGCAGCGGCATCCTCGCCGCCAATCTGCTGCTGTTTCTGGTCGGCGTGCTGATGATCCTCTATGCGACGCTGATCGGCGGCTATGGCGGCGCCTGGACCTTCCTCTATCCGCTGCCGGCGAAATCGGCCGGTGTCTGGGAGGCGATGGCGGCTTTCTGGTTCCTGTTCGGCCTGTTGCTGGTGGGCGTCGGCTTCCTGCTGGTCTGCCTTGATTTCGCCCGCGCGCTGATCGTGCAATATGGCAGCATCGGCCGGGCGCTCGGCTGGCCGCAACTGTTCGGCCTCAGCGACGCGCCGCTGCCGCCGCCCACCGCCGTTGCCGCCGGCATGGTCACCATCGTCACCACGGCGGCGCTTCTCGGCGGCGCCACGATCCTGGTGCTCAGCATCGTCAACCTGTTCGTGCCGGCCTTCACCTTCGATCCGCTGTTCGCCAAGAACATCATCTATTTCTTCGGCCACACCTTCATCAACGCCACCATCTACATGGGGGTGGTGGCCGTCTATGAACTGCTTCCCGTCTATACCGGCCGGCCGTGGAAAGCGTCGAAGGTGTTCCTGGCCGCCTGGCTCGGCTCGACGACGATGGTGCTGGTGATCTTCCCGCACCATCTGCTGATGGACTTCGTCATGCCGAGATGGACGATGATCCTCGCGCAGATCCTGTCCTACACCAACAGTTTCCCGGTGCTGATCGTCACCGGCTATGGCGCGCTCACCATCGTTCACCGTTCCGGCATCCGCTGGGATCTGGTGAGCAGCCTGCTGTTCCTGTCGATGTTCGGCTGGATGGCCGGGGTGGTGCCGGCGGTGATCG
>CAYYGQ010000004.1:0-25799 GCA_964471485.1 uncultured Sandaracinobacter sp.
CGGCCGGTTCGCGGATGTTGCCGTCGCGGTCGGGGGCGGAAATTTCAAGGATGGTGCCGCCCCGCGTCGAGAAGCGCACGGTCATGCCGTGGTCGTTCCGCAGCGTCACCACCTGCACCTGCTGGCCGTCGGCGCCGGTGCCGAAGGGGGCGATCTCGGCGGTGGGCGCGGCGAGCGCGGGGGCGGCGGCGACCAGAAGGGCCGTGCCGGCGAACAGCAGCGCCCGCATCATTGCACCGGCACCAGACGGACGACCATGCCGGGCGTCGGGTCGCTCAGCCGCAGCCCGGTTCCGGGTCCGGTCGGGTTTTGCAGCAGCACATAGAGCAGGCCGTCCGGGCCGATGGCGCTGGCGCGCACGCGGCCGAGCTGTTCGAAGACCGCTTCCTGATGCAGCACTTTGCCGTCCTTCACTTCAAGCCGCCGCAACTGCTGCCCGCGAAGCGCGGCGACGAACAGATTGTTCTTCCAGCCGGGATAGCGGTCGCCGGTGTAGAAGGTGATGCCGCTGGGGGCGAGCGTCGGGTCGCTGTACCAGGCGACCGGGTCGATCATGCCGTCGGCGTGCTGGCGCTCGATTCCCGGCTGCTGGCCCATGCTGACGACGCCCCAGCCATAATTGCCGCCCTTTTCGATGACGTTGATCTCGTCGCCGCCGCCCGGCCCATGCTCGGATTCCCAGAGGGCGCCGCTGACGGGATCGAAGGCGAGGCCCTCGGGGTTGCGGTGGCCGTAGCTCCAGATGGTGGGGAGGGCGCCGGCGCGATTCACGAACGGATTGTCGGCCGGCACCGAGCCGTCCATGTTGATGCGGTGAATCTTGCCGAGCGGCGTGCCCAGATTCTGCGAGTTCCGCATGTCGCCCCGCTCGCCCAGCGAATAGAATACATGGCCCTTGCCGTCGAACAGGAAGCGCGAGCCGTAATGCTCGCCGCGGTTGGTATAGAGTTCGGGCGGCGCCCGGTAGAGGATCTGCTGCTCTACCCACTGGTTCTGCGCGTTCAGCTTGCCGCGGCTGATGACGGTCATCGACAGCGGGAAGGTCGGCCGCTGGCCGGCTTCGGGCGGTGCCGGGTCGGGCGATCCGGCCAGGCGTTCGGAAAAGGACAGGTAGATCCAGCCGGTTTCCGCATAATCGGGCGACAGGGCGATGTCGAGCAGGCCGCCGTCCTGCACCGGCAGCACGTCCGGGGTGCCCTGCACCGGCTCCGGCAGCAGGCGGCCGTCCTTGTCGACGATACGCAGGCGGCCGGGGCGTTCCGTCACCAGCATGCGGCCGTCCGGCAGGAAGGCCAGCGCCCATGGCGTTTCCAGATCCCGGGCAACCACTTCGATGCGGAAGGCCTGTTTCTCGCTGCGGACCACCCGGTTGTCGGGGTCGACCGGGGTGACGGTCGGCGCCGCTGTCGCCGCGGCCGTAGCGGCGGCCGGCGGCGGCGCGGCGGCGGCGCGGCCGCGCAGATAGCCGACCATCTGCCAGATCTGGGCGTCGGAATAGCTGTCCTTGAAGGCGCCCATTTCGCTGTTGGGGATGCCGTCGTGGATGGCCGAGAATAATTGCTGGTCGGTGCGGTTGCGCAGGATGTCGGGGCTGACGATGCTCGGTCCCCGGCCGCCGGAAAGATCGTCGCCGTGGCAGGCGGCGCAGACCTGCGCCACCGCCTCTGGCGCGAAGCCCTGCGCTGGCGCCGCCGGCGCCTGCGTCTGCGAAATGGCGGCGCCGGCGCCAAGCAGCGCCAGCGAACCAAGCGCGAAGGCGGAATATCCCTTCATCGTTGCCCCTCTTTTCCTTCGGCGAGCGCGCGCATGGTACCGAGCAGTTCCAGGAACCGCCCGTCGAGCCGGCTGTGTTCAGAGGCGCGCACCGCGTCCGATGGCAGCGCCGACTGGTCGTAGAACAATGTATAGCTCAGCCTGGTGCGGTTGGGGCCGAGGCCTTCCGCCGCCAGCGTGCCGTGCAGGTTGGCGGCGGCCAGCGGGCCGATCGTCTGCCAATAGGTATAGGAATGGCTGGTGGCGGCCACCATCGGCTCGGTGATGGTGCCGTTGGCGATCACCCGCACCGTGCCGACGCCGCCGTTGGTGGCGGTGGCGTCGCAGGTGGTGCCCATCCAGTCGCGGATGGCGCAATAATCGCCGATGCTGGCCCAGACGGCATCGACCGGGCGGTCGACCGTCACTTCCTTGCGGATGGTGACATAATCGGCGGCCATTGCCTGCTGCCCCGGCAGCAGCAGCAGCGCGGCGACGGCGGAAAGCAGATGCGCGCGCATCGGCTCAGCCCCGCTGTCCGGGACGGGCGGGCGGCGGCGCCGGCTGGTAGTCGACCAGTTCGTCGACCGGGTGATGCGCCGCCCAGGAAATGCCGCGCAGGATCATGTCCCGGATCTGCGGGTTGGCGAAGTTCGCATAATTATGCCCAAGCATGTAGACGAAGGCGCGCGATGTCTCGCTGCCGCCGGGCGCGGTGCGCTCGTAGGTCCAGACTTGCGGCACCGTCTGGCCGACGCCGCCGCCCCGGCGGGCCGCCGGCGTGTCGGGGATGACCGAGGTCGCCAGCACGTGAATCTTCGGCTCCTCGGCCCAGGTCATGCGGTAGAAGGCCTCGTCGGCGGGCAGGACAAGATCGGTCACGCCCTTCATGATCGGTGAATTGCCGTCGGCGACCTTCAGCTGAATGTCGGCTTCGAGGGTGTAATTGACTTCGCCGTGCTTCTTGGCGCCGCCGGCATATTGGGCGAAATCGGCGGGATCGGGACCGCACATGGCGTCGTGCAGCAGCACCAGGCCGCCGCCGCGCTGCACGAAGCGATCGAGCGCCGCCTTCTCGTCGGCGTCCATATAGCCGGCGTCGCCCTTGTAGATGACCATCACGTCGACGCCTTCCAGCTCTTTGTCGAGCGGGGCGTGCAGCGAACCGTCGACCACGGCGCCCTGCGTGGTGAGGAGCTTGCTCCAGTCGGCGAGGAATTGCGGATAGTCGTGCTGGCCGGGGCCGTGGGTCTTCAGCCCGGCGCGGATATAGACGTGCATGCCGTTCAGATTCTGGCCGGGAATGCGCGGCTTCTGCACGGCGGCGGCGGTATCGCCGGCCTGTTGCGCCGCCACCGGCGCGGCTATGGTGATGGCGAAGGCGGCCGCCGCCGACAACAGCGTTACGAATCCTGCTTGCATGCTCTGTTCCTTCCGTGCTGCTCAGCGCGCCGTCCAGCCGCCGTCGATGACAATGTCCGTGCCGGTTACGAAGCCCGCTGCTTCCGAACAGAGGTAGCAGGCGAGGGCGCCGATCTCTTCCACCTTGCCCCAGCGGCCGACCGGCAGATTGGCCAGGAATTGCGCGTTGGCCTGCGGATCGTTCATTACCGGCGCGTTCATCGCCGTTCCGAACGGCCCGGGGCTGATGGCGTTGACGGTGATCTGATCGGTCGCATGTTCGAGCGCCAGCGCCTTGGTGAGGCCGATGAGCGCGAACTTGCCCGAGCAATAGGCGGTGCGCGCCGGCAGCGCGATGTGCGCCAGCATCGACGCCAGGTTAATGACGCGGCCATAGCCGGTGCCGACCATGCCCGGCACGAAGGCGCGGCAGGCCAGGAAGGTGGAAATCAGGCTGGAATCGACGACGCTGCGGAATTCCTCCAGCGTGAACTCGACCAGCGTCTTCCTGAGGTTGGTGCCGGCGGAATTGATGAGGATCTGCGGCGCGCCGAAGCGGGCGTTCACCGCTTCCTTCAGGGCGGCCACATCCTCTTCGTTCAGCAGGTCGGCGGTGAAGCTTGCCGCCGTGCCGCCGCTTGCGGAGACCTGCTGCGCCACGGCGTCGAGCTTCTGCTGGTTGCGGCCGACCAGCGCCAGTTGCGCGCCGGCTTCGGCGAGCGCCAGCGCCATCGCTTCGCCCAGGCCGCCGCTGGCGCCGACGATCACCGCCGTCTTGCCGGAAAGATCTATCTTCACGTGTTTTTACCTCGTTGAATTGGATTGCATTGAATTGGATCGGATCGGCTCAGCCGTTCGCTGCTTACGCCGTGGGTTCAGGGGCGGTTTCCGCCGTGGTTTCCGCCGTGGTTTCGGGGCGGGCGTGCGGGTCGATGAACAGCCAGAGCACGGCGCCGACGGCGGCGACCCCGGCCATCAGATACAGCACCTCGTTCCAGTCGTTGCCGTTCCGTTGCAGGATGATTCCGGCGATCCACGGCGCGGCGAAGCCCGAGAAATTGGCCAGCATGTTCATGGCGCCAGCCACGGTCGCTGTGTAGCTGCGGCCGATCTCGGTGCAGCTGTCCCAGGAAATCGGCACCGTCACGTCGCCCGAGAAGCTGACCGCGGCCATCAGGGCGATGGCGAGGCCGACGCTCGGCGCCCGCGTCAGCATGATCAGCAGCACCACCACCACGGCAAAGCAGGCGACGGCGACATAGCGCCGGTTCCAGCGCCGCAGCAGCGAACTGGACACCAGGCAGCCGAAACCGCCCATCAGCAGCGGCAGGATGGAAAGGACGGCGGCCGACGCCAGCGTCTGCCCGTGCGCTTCCTCCAGATAGGTGGGCATCCAGGTGACGAAGAAATACCACACATAGGCCCAGCAGAAATATTGCAGCGACAGCAGCACCACCTGCGGGCGGACCAGGATCTTCTTCCAGCTTTCGCCCTGCTTGTGGCGGACCAGCGTCTGCGCTTCCTGCAACAGGTCGAGTTCGGCCTGGTTGATCTTCGGGTGATCGGCGGGATTGTCGACGAAGCGCCACACGAACAGGGCAACCCAGATCGCCCCCATCACCCCCATCACCACGAAGCTCCAGCGCCAGCCGAACAGGTTGATGCCGATCAGCACCAGCGGCGGCGTCGCCGCCGCCCCCCAGCGCGTCGCCGCCCACAGCATCGACTGCGCCCGCGCCCGTTCGCGCGCCGGCAGCCACTCGCTCAGCATGCGGGTGATGTTGGGGAAGGCACCGGCCTCGCCGGCGCCGAACAGGAAGCGCATGATCCACATGGACGTGAAGTTCCAGGCCGCCCCGGTCAGCGCCGTGAACGTCGACCACAGCAGCACGATCTGCGTCAGCACACGGTGGGCGCCGCGCTTGTCACCGAACAGCCCCATCGGAATTTCGAACAGCGCATAGGCAAGGCCGAAGGCGCCGAGGATGGCGCCCACCTGCTGCTTGTCGAGCTGGAGGTCGGCGGCCATCGGCACCGCCGCCAGGCTGATCGCCACGCGCTGCACATAGGCGAGGATGGCCAGCGACAGGGCGAAGCCGACAACGCCGTAACGGACGTGGGTCGCCTTCATGCCGATTGGCTCATGCGAATCGAAAGCCGCCCGCTCGATACCGTCATGTCAGTCTCCCTTGTTTGGGCCGGCCCTCGTTCCGCCATATGCCCGCCATGTTGTCGCGTTGTGGTTCGTCGTCGTTCGTCTTCGTTGTGGTTCGTCGTCGTTGTGGTTCGTCTTCTGCCCCGGTATTCCGTCCAACGTGGCCGGGCCTGCTGCGGCCGCGGTCGCCGGTCGATCCGGTCCTCGTGCATTTTCTGGCCTCGTATAGCAATTCAGTATGCAGTCTTGTCAAATCATTCTCGACCGGACTTTTTGCGGCGGCCGATTTTGAAGACGGGCCATCGGGACGGGCTGCCGTCGGCGCCGCCGTTGCGCCTGCCGGTTGCCGCGGCGCCCCCACCACTGGCCCGGCCACGGCGCCCGTGCCATGGCGGCAAGGCGGCGGGCGCCAATCGGATCGGTCGGGCGCTGCCGGAATTCGAGGCTTGCATCATCTTTGCGCTTTTGCTGTATACAATGGTGGTGGTTGATGGCACATCGCGGCGCAGCCAGATGGGTCCCAGATGAGCATCGGCCAGAAAGCGATATAGGGAGTATTGTCGTGCAGAAGCAGGAAGGCGTGTTTACCCGGCTGGATGGAGCGGTCGCACTGATTACCGGCTCGGGGCGCGGTCTTGGACGGACCATCGCCGACCGGCTGGCGGCCATGGGCGCGGCCGTCGCCGTGCACGACATCAACCAGCAGGCGCCGGCCCAGTATGGCGAATCGGAAAGCCTCGACAAGGTGGCCGAGGAAATCGCCGCCACCGGCACCCGCGCCCTTGCCGTCACCGGCGACGTTTCGGACGAGCAGGCGGTCGCGGCGATGGTGGCGCGCGTCGAAGAAGGGCTAGGCCCGATTGCCATCCTCATCAACGTCGCCGGCGGCGACATCGGCGCCGCCGGCACCAAGCCCAGCCCCAACGGCGCGCTCGACATCTCGCTGGCCGACGCCATGGCCGTCATCCAGCGCAACTTCGTCGGCACCATGCTGATGTGCCGCGCCGTCGCCCCCGGCATGGCGGCCCGGCAGAAAGGCTCGATCGTCAATTTCGGCTCGCTGAACGGCCACCAGGGGGTGTCGCCGGAAGTGGTCTATGGCTGCATGAAGGCGGCGATCGTGCAATATACCCGCTGCCTGGCGCTGGAAATGCGGCCGGCCGGGGTTCGCGTGAACGTCATCAGCCCCGGCCCGGCCAAGAGCGCCCGATTCCTCGCCACGCGGCAGACCGATCCGAAAATGATGGTCGACGGGCCGACGCTCGACCGCTACGCCAACCCGTCCGAGATCGCCAGCGTCATCGGCTTTCTGGCGTCGGACGACTCGAGTTTCGTCAGCGGTCAGGTGGTGCGGGTCGACGGCGGCATCGGCCTCTACGCCGCCTGATGGATTTTCCCGGAGAGAAGCAAGTGAGCAACAGACTGCAAGACAAGACCTGCCTGGTGACGGGCGCGGCGCAGGGCATCGGCCAGGCGATCGCCATGGCCTTCCTGCGCGAAGGCGCCGCGGTGATCGCCACCGACATGAACGGCGAACATCTGCGGGCCGCCTACAAGGACACTGCCGTGCAAACGGCGGCGATGGACGTGACCGACGAAGCGGCGGTCGCCGCCGTGGCGAAGGCGCATCCGCGCGTCGACGTGCTGGTCAACTGCGCCGGCTGGGTGGCGAACGGCACGGTGCTTGAAAGCGACAACGCCGATCTGGAGCGGAGCTTCCGCATCAACGTCATCGGCATGGCCAACACCATCCGCGCCTTCCTGCCGGGCATGCGCGAACGCAAGGCCGGTTCGATCGTCAACATCGCCTCGGCGGTGTCGACGGTGGCGGCGATGCCGAACCGCTTCGCCTATGGCACCTCGAAGGCGGCGGTGATCGGCCTCACCATGTCGGTGGCCCGCGATTATATCGGCGAGGGCGTGCGCTGCAATTCGATCAGCCCGGGCACGGTCGACAGCCCCTCGCTGGACGAGCGGCTGCGCGCCACCGGTGACGAGGCGGCGGCGCGCGCCGCCTTCATCGCCCGCCAGCCCATGGGCAGGGTCGGCAGGGCGGACGAGATCGCCGCCGTGGCCGTGCTGCTGGCTTCAGACGAATCGGGCTTCATGAGCGGCAGCAACATCATCATCGACGGCGGCCTGAGCCTGTAGGGCAGGCCTGTAGGGCGGTCCGGCCGTCCCGCCGCCCCCCTCTTGCCGGCATGCCGGGGCGGGATCAGCGGATGAGGATGGCGCGAAAGTCGTTGACGTTGGTTCCGGTGGGACCGGGAGAGAAGAGGCCGCCGGCGGCCTTGAAGGCGCTCCAGCTGTCGTGCCGGGCCAGCAGGCGCAAGGGATCATGGCCTTGCGCGCGCAGCAGCGGCACCGTTTCGCCATCGGCGAAGGCGCCGGCGTTGTCCTCTGAACCGTCGATGCCGTCGGTATCGGCGGCGAGGGCATGGATGCGGTCGTTCCCGGCAATGCCGATGGCGAACGACAGCAGGAATTCGCTGTTGCGGCCGCCCCTGCCGAAGACGCCGTCGCGTATGCTGACGGTGGTTTCCCCGCCCGAAAGCAGCACCATCGGCCTTGGGAACGGCTCGGCCTTTCGGGCGACGCGGTTGGCGATGGCCGCGTGCATCCGGCCTATCTCGGCCGCTTCCCCCTCGATGTCGTCGGCGAGAATCGCCCCCCGGACGCCCAGTTGCCGGGCCTTCGCCAGGCTGGCCTGGAGCGACAGTTCGGCGGACGCCACCAGATGCACCTCGTTCCGGGCAAAATCCGCGTCGTCGGGCAGCGGGCAGGGGTCGCGCCCAGAATCGCGCTCGGATTCAAGATGCTCCATCACCCGGCCGGGAAGGTCGAGCCGGTAGCGGGCGATGATCCCCAGCGCGTCGGCCCGGGTGGCGCGGTCGGGGATGGTCGGCCCGCTTGCCACCTGCGCCGGATCGTCGCCAGGAACATCGGAAACCACGAAGCTGACCAGCCGGCCCGCCCTTCTCGCCGCCCTGGCGAGGCGGCCGCCCTTGATTCTGGAAACATGTTTCCGAACGGCGTTCATGGCGGAAATCGGCGCGCCGGATTCGAGCAGCGCCCTGTTGACGGCGATCTCGTCGTCGAGATCCAGCCCCTCGGCCGGCGCCGGCAGCAGGGCCGAGCCGCCGCCCGAGATCAGCGCCACGACGAGATCGTCCGGCCCCGCCGTCGCGGCCAGGCGCAACATTTCGTCCGCGGCGCACAGGCCATGGGCGTCGGGCACGGGGTGGGCCGCGGTTGCCACCCTGATCCGCCGGCAGGCCGCGACCGGGACGGCCTGTCCATGGCGCGCGACGACCAGCCCCTCCAGCGGCGCCGGCCACAAGGCTTCGAAGCCGGCGGCCATTTCGCTCGCCGCCTTGCCGGCGCCCAGAACGATGGTCCGGCCCTTCGGCGGCGCCGGCAGATGCGCGCGCATGCCGGCGACCGGGTCGGCAGCCTGGATGGCGGCGTGAAACAACTCCGTCAGGAACAGGCGTGGAGCGCTGCGAAAATCCGGGAGAGGGTTGGCGTCTGGCATGTTGCTGGTTCCGTCGAGCCGTTTCAGCCGAGACGCGGGCGCGATGGAAATGCCGGCCGGGGGCATCGAGGGCGCTGGTGCCGGCAAGCCCCATATGCCCGATCGCGGCCTCGAATTCCATCGTCATGGCCCGCATCAATGTTTCAGCGCCGCCTTGCCCGCCCGCCGCGAGCCATAAGCACAGGCCCGCCGCGAGCGTATAGGCATAGATAGGCCCGCCCGAGCAGGACGGCGGGCGGCCCTGGCGGCCCCAGGCGCCATCGCCCTCACTACATGCCTTCCCCGTCGCACACCGCTGTCGGGCGGCATATCGAGCTTCGGTCGGCGTTCGGCAACGAGGTTCGGGAAGACGGAGAGGGCAGCCGGCGCGCTGCCGCAGGCCCTGCTGCGCCACGGACAGGCCCGCAACAGCAGCCGGCGCCGGCATCGCCAGGGCAGGAAGGCTCGGCCCCGGCCGCCTTGGCGCCGGCGTCAGCCGGAGAGCCGGGCCGCAGCCGCCTGTTCGTCCCATGCCCTGCGACCGCGCGCGGCAACCTGCCATCGCGCACGGACAAAAGCCGCCGGCGTGCCTCGGTCGGCTGTTTTCGGCTCGTTCCCACGGATGCCGGGCCGCCTGGAAGTTGCAGGCCCCTCGGGCTTATGAGCCTCCCGTGGCGCTTCCATCTTCTTCGCAAGCACCCACCCCGCACCAAAGCGTTTCGCCTGTCATCTTTGGGGTTTTGGGTTTTTGCCTTGTTCAGATGCAGAAAATGGCGGCTTTGCAAGCATCACATGGTCGGGGAGACAGGATTCGAACCTGCGACCCTCTGCTCCCAAAGCAGATGCGCTACCAGGCTGCGCCACTCCCCGACGCGAAGCGCCGCATAGACGGATGGCGGCCGGCCGGCAAGCCGGGGCCTTCGGCCGCCATCCGTCCGCGCTTCGGCGCCGGGGGGGGCGGCGGCGGCGGGGCGGGGAAGGGCACTGGCGCCGCGCGCGTTGTTGTGAAATGCTGGGTTCACCAACTGTCGCCTATAGATCAGGAAACTCTTACAGGAACCGAACCCATGACTTCCGGCCGATACCGACATTTTCTTCAGGTCTTTGCGATCGCGTCGCTCGCGGCTCTCGCCGCCTGCGCGCAGCCGTTCCAGGCGCGGGTGGAAAGCTTCCAGGCCATGCCGCCCGCCCAGGGGCAGAGCTTCTATCTGGCGCCGGCCGATTCCGCGCTGGTCGGCAGCCTCGAATTTTCTTCCTATGCCGCCCTCGTCGGCGCCGAACTGCAAAAGCACGGCTACCGGCTGTCGCCTGCGGCCGAAGGCGCCGATCTGAAAGTGACGGTGGACTTCGGTTCCGGCCCGGCGCGCGAGCGGCTGGCCTCGCGGCCGTCGACCTATTCGATGGGCATGTATCCGATGGGCTGGGGCTGGGCCGGTCGCGGCTGGGGCTGGTCGCGCTATCCGAGCTGGTATTACGATCCCTTCTACCGGCCCTGGGGCTGGGACAGCCCGGAAGTCTATAGCTACACTGTCTATCCGGCCTGGCTTCATGTCGTGATCCAGCGCGTCGCCGATCAGCAGTCGCTGTTCGAAGGCCGCTCGGAAACCACCAGCAAGGCGAACGACCTGCCGGCGACGATGCCGAAGCTGGTGACGGCCCTGTTCACCGACTTCCCCGGCCAGTCGGCGGTGAGCAGGGTGGTGCGCGTGCCCGACGCGCGCTGACCGGCGGGTTGGCGGGGCCTAGGGGGCATGCGGCTGTGGCCAGAGCGGTGGCGCCGACCCCGGCCGACGAGCGCGGACGAGACGGATGGGGCGGCGGCGAACGAGACGCCGGCTGGCGGCCGTTCGTGGCTGGCCCGCTGGCGGGCATGGCCGCGGCCGCTTCGCTGGGCCTTGGCGGCCTTCCTTGCCGTCTTCCTCTGGTATGGCGTGGTCGGCGGGGTTCGCGCCGGAATCCACCATGACGTGACGCTGCGGCCGACGGCGGAGCAGCGGCCGGCCGGCGGCTCGGCGACGCTTGGCCTGATGGCGCAACTGATCCGCCAGCAGGTAGACGAACGCGACTTCACGCCGAACGATCCGTTTTTCTATCCGACCGCCCTTGCCAGCCGGACCCGGGCCTTCCAGTCCGCCGTCATCGTCGCGCTGCATGACGCGGTGCTGGCCATGGCGCGCTCGGACAACGGCGAACCAGTGATGGAAGCAGCCGATGAACTGAGGGTGTCGCCGGCGCAATGGTGGCTGAACGGCCGCTGGCCGTTCCTCGGGCGCCCGGCCGAATGGCATTACCGGCGGGCGGCGGCGGATTTCGTTCGCATCAACCGCGAACTGGCCGGAAGCAGGGCGGGGCAAGGCTCGTTCGTTGCCAGCCAGGCCGATCGCAACCGCATCCTCAGGGCCTTGACGGCGGCGTTCGAGGCCGAAGCGACGCGCGGCGATCTTTTGATCCGCGACAGCGAGGCGGGCGGCGTTGCCGTGCAGATTGCCCGCACCCGCGGCACCGCCTATGTCGGCGCCATCCTGCTTCGCGGGCTGGCGGAAGACAATGCCTCGGCGATTCTCGGCTCGGGACGGGCAACGCGCTGGAGCGAGGCGCTCGATTCGCTCGACAGCGTCGTGCGAATCGATCCATGGATTTCCACGCGCTCGGATCTGGTGAAGGCGGGCTATTCGTTGCTGATGGCCGCAACGGCCATCCGGTCGATCCTGGAGGAATAGGGGTGCAGCAGTTCGCGGAAATTTTCCTCGTCGTCGTCGACGACACGCCGGAATGCGCGAAGGCGCTGCGCTACGCCACCCTTCGCGCCCGGCGTACCGGCGCCAGGGTGCTGATTCTGCATGTGTTGCCGCCGACGCATTTCCTGGAATGGCGCGGCGCCCAGCAGGAGATCGAAGCCGAGGAGCAACGCCATGGCGAGGGAATCCTGCTGGCCCGCGCCAGAGAGGCCGAGGCGCTTTCCGGCGAACTCCCGGAAACGCGGCTGCTTCGCGGTCTGCCGAAGCAGGTGGTGCTGGAACTGCTGACCGAGAACCGCTCGGTCCGGGCGCTGGTGCTGGCGGCGGCGGCGCGCGGCCGCCCCGGACCGCTGGTGGATTTTTTCGCCGGGCAGCAGGCCGGAAAGCTTCCCTGCATGGTCATCGTCGTTCCAGGCGGCATTGCCGACGCCGATCTCGACCGGCTGACCTGAGGGCGCCGGCCGGCTTGATTGGCCAGCTTGATCGGCCAGCTTGATCGGGCAGCCGCGCCGTGCCACCTGCCGCGAGATGCCAAGCCGGATTCGGAAAATCCCTTGCTGTTGCGACCGGACGCCGCCCCATGGTTGATTCAATGCCTGATGCAACGTCTGATGCAACGCTGGTGATCGCCACCGGGCACGAACTGTCGCTTGCGGTGGTCGACGGCGGACGGGTGCTGGCCTCGGCGGATACGGCCATCGCCCGCGGCCATGCCGAAGCGCTGGTTCCGGCGCTCGCCGCGCTGCTGGCGCCCCTGGGCGGCCCCGACTGGAAGGCGGCGCGGGTGGTGGCGGAGATTGGCCCCGGCAGCTTCACCGGGCTTCGGGTGGGGCTGGCGGCGGCGGCGGCGCTGGCGCTCGCCTGGGGGGTGGAGCTGCTTGGGGTCCGCTCCACGCTTCTGGTCGCGGCCGAGGCGCGCGCGGCCGGCGAGGACAGGGAACTGCTGGTAGCGCTGGCGGCGCCCCGTGGCCAGATCTGGCTGGAGCGATTCGCGGCCGGCGGTCTCGACAGCCTGGCGCCGCCCCGGGCGCTGTTCCCGGACAAGGCGGCGGAACAGGCGGCGACGGCGGATGCGGTGGCCGGCTCCGCCCTGTCGCTTCTGGGGCGAGAGGGGACGGGATCGCCGCCGCGCGCCGCCGCCGCCGCGCTGCTGCCATTGGCCGCCTTTCAGGCGGCGGTGCCGCTTTATGTTCGTCCGCGGATCGACGGGGCAAAGCCGGATGCCGCCTGAAATGCCGCCCGGATCATGGCCGCGCTGGTGCTCGGGCGGGCTGGCCGACGCGCCGCGGGTGGCTCGCCTCGCTGCCGTGGCCTTCGACCCCTATTTCCAGGAGGCCTGGAATCTGGCCCAGATCGACGGCCTGCTTCGCGGCAGCGATTCCTGGCTGGAACTGGCGGAGGGCGCCGCTGGCGAACTGCTGGCCTTCGCCCTCTGCCGGCAGGTGCTGGACGAAGTGGAACTGCTGCTTTGCGCCTCGGCCGGGCCATGGCGCCGGCGGGGAATCGGCCTTGAACTGATGCGCCGGGTGGCCGAACGGTCGAGGGCGAGGCTGGCCCGCCGCCTGTTTCTCGAAGTGCGCGCCAGTAACGAGGCCGCGCTTGCCCTGTATCAGAAGGCGGGATTCAGCGAGGACGGCCGCCGCCCGGCCTACTATCGGACAACATCGGGGAACAGCATCGACGCAATTACCCTTTCGCTCTGTCTTGACGCCTGAGTTGTTGCGAAAACAGGGTGGATGGCGAAAATCACCAAAATCCTTGTCTTGAAATTCTGTTCTGGAAATGACAATGGCCCGTAGCTCCCGTATATGAAAACCGGGGAACGCCATAAGGTAGCAATGCTGCATTCAGAATTTATGTTTTAATGGCTTGTTGCCAGCTTTCATGGAAAGAATGTAAATGACCGATCAAGTCGAGTATAACGATCTGCTGGCGCTGACGGCCGATATCGTCTCCAGCCATGTCGCCAACAACAGCGTCGCGGTGAACGACCTGCCGCAACTGATCCAGAATGTCTTTTCGACGCTGTCGAACCTCGCGGTGGCCGAGCCGGAGCCGGCGCCGAAGCAGGAACCGGCGGTGCCGGTGCGCCAGTCGGTGAAGCCGGACTATATTGTCTGCCTCGAAGACGGCAAGAAGCTGAAGATGCTGAAGCGCCACCTGATGACCGCCTACGGCCTGACGCCGGACGAATATCGCGCCAAGTGGAATCTTCCGGCCGACTATCCGATGGTCGCGCCCAATTACGCGGAAGCACGCCGCCAGCTTGCCAAGTCGATTGGCCTTGGCACCAAGCGGGCGCGCCGCAAATAGCCGAAACGGCCACAAGACGGCCACGAGACGGGGGTGTGTGGACCGGTCGCGACCGGCCGCGCCCCCGTTTTTGCGGGCAAAACCCGGATTGCCCAGCCATCATGGGATGGATGGCATGGCTTGCCGCTTCCCGAGCGGGCCTCTATCTGTCAGTATGGCGCGGCGGCGGGCCCCTCAGCGGGCCAGCCGCTGCAAGGTCAACCACGGCAAAGCCAACCATGGCTGAAGCCCATCACGCAAAGCCAGCACGGCAAAGGACGAGAATCTGGACATGATCGACATCGAAGCGCTTTGCCAGGAAAAGGGGCTTCGAATCACCGAGCAGCGCCGGGTGATCGCCCGGGTGCTGTCGGAAAGCCGCGACCATCCCGATGTCGAGGAACTGCACCGCCGTGCCTCCGCCGTCGACAAGGGCATCTCGATCGCCACGGTCTACCGCACCGTGCGGCTGTTCGAGGAAGCGGGGATTCTCGAACGCCATGATTTCCGCGACGGCCGCTCGCGCTACGAGCCGACGCCGGACGAGCATCACGACCATCTGATCGACATCGACTCGGGCGATGTGGTCGAATTTCACGATGCCGAGCTTGAGGAAATGAAGCGCATGATCGCCGAACGGCTTGGATTCCGGCTGGTCGATCATCGGCTGGAACTTTATGGCGTGCCGCTTCGCAAGCACCGCTGAGCGCCGCCGGCCAAGAGAAACGCGCCTGCGCCATTCAGGCACTCGCATCGCTTCCCTGCTTCATGCTATCGGCGTTCCGCCGTATCGTCCGGGAAGAGGGTTGAATTGACGCGAAGCTTTGCCATCAAGTCCTTTGGCTGCCAGATGAATGTCTATGATTCCGAGCGCATGGCGGAAACGCTGGCCGCCAGCGGCTATCGGCAATCGACGGAAGACGACGCCGATGTGATCGTGCTCAACACCTGCCATGTGCGGGAACGGGCCGCCGAAAAACTCTATCATGAAGTGGGGCGGATCGCCGCGCACGCCCGCGGCGCCGGCCGCGACAAGCCGGTGGTGGCCGTCGCCGGCTGCGTGGCCCAGGCCGAAGGCGGCGAGATCCTGAAGCGCGCCCGCGCCGCCGATCTGGTGGTCGGGCCGCAGGCCTACCACCGGCTTCCCGACCTGCTGGCGCGCCAGGCGCGGGGCGAGCACGACATCGTCGACCTCGACATGCCGGCGGCCTCGAAATTCGGGCAATTGCCGCGCCGCACCCGGCGCGCGCCGTCGGCCTTCCTCACCGTCCAGGAAGGCTGCGACAAATTCTGCGCTTTCTGCGTCGTCCCCTATACCAGGGGCGGCGAAGTTTCGCGGCCTCTTGCCGGCATCCTTGCCGAAGCGGAAAGCCTGCTGGCCGGCGGCGCCCGCGAACTCACCCTGCTCGGCCAGAATGTGAACGCCTGGAACGATGGCGCCCATGATTTCGGCCTGCTGCTGCGCCGCATCGCCGCGCTGCCGGGGGTCGAGCGGCTGCGCTACACCACCAGCCACCCCATGGACGTGACCGACGACATGGTTCGCGCCCACGCCGAAATCCCGCAACTGATGCCCTATCTGCACCTGCCGGCGCAGTCCGGGTCGAGCCGGGTGCTGCGGGCGATGAACCGCAAATACGACCGCGAAACCTATCTGCGCCAGATCGAGCGCTTCCGCGCCGCCCGCCCCGACCTCGCCGTCACCTCGGATTTCATCGTCGGCTTTCCCGGCGAAACCGATGCCGATTTCGAAGACACGCTCTCCCTCGTCCGCGAAGTCGGCTACGCGCAGGCGTTCAGCTTCTGCTATTCGCCGCGCCTGGGCACCCCGGCCGCCGAACGCGACGACCGCATCGCGCCCGACGTGCAGGCGGACCGGCTGCAACGGTTGCAGGCGGCCATCAACGAAACGGCGCTTGCCTTCAACCGCGCCATGATCGGCGAGGCCTGCGACATTCTCATCGACCGCAAGGGCCGTCGCGACGGCCAGTGGATCGGCAAGTCGCCGTGGCTGCAATCGGTGGTGGTGACCGAGGCCGGCCTTCGCCCCGGCGATATGGTGCGGGTGGAATTGCTGGCGGCGACGGCCATCAGCCTAGAGGGGCGCATGCTGGCGCGGGAGCGCGGGCGCTGATGGCGAAACGGCATGGGGGCGCCGGCCAGAAACCGGCGGACGAGCCTCCGTCGCATGGCCGGGCGCGGCTCGAACTGGAATTCGACCGGCCGGCTCTCCTTGGCGGCCTGTTCGGCCAGTTCGACCAGAATCTGATCGCCATCGAGAACCGCCTCGGCGTCTATATCGCCGCGCGCGGCAACCGTGTGGCGCTCGAAGGCGACCCGCTTGGCATCGCCCGCGCCCGCGACGTGCTGAACGCGCTTTACGCCCGGCTGGAACAGGGCCTGCCCATCGAAAGCGCCGATGTCGAGGCGGCGGTGACGGGCGCCGGCGAGACCGCCCTCGACGCCGCGCCCGCAAGCGACGGCCGCCCGGTGCTGATCCGCACCCGCCGCAAGACCATCGCGGCCCGGAACGCGGCGCAGGCCAGCTACATGCAGGCGCTGGGGCGGCACGACATGATCTTCGCCCTCGGCCCCGCCGGCACCGGCAAGACCTATCTGGCCGTGGCGCAGGCGGTCAGCCAGTTGGTCAGCGGCTCGGTCGATCGCCTCATCCTGTCGCGGCCGGCGGTCGAAGCCGGCGAGCGGCTGGGCTTCCTTCCAGGCGACATGAAGGAAAAGGTCGATCCCTATCTCCGTCCGCTCTACGACGCCCTCTACGACATGCTGCCCTCGGAACAGGTGGAGCGGCGCATCGCCTCGGGCGAGATCGAAATCGCGCCCCTGGCCTTCATGCGCGGGCGGACGCTGGCGAACGCCTTCGTCATCCTCGACGAGGCGCAGAACAGCACGCCGTTGCAGATGAAGATGTTCCTGACCCGCTTTGGCGAAGGCAGCCGCATGGTGATCTGCGGCGACCCCAACCAGGTGGACCTGCCCTCGGGCGGGCCAAGCGGCCTCGCCGACGCGGTGATGCGGCTGGAGGGAATCGACGGCCTGTTCGTGCAGCGCTTTTCCGCGAAAGACGTGGTGCGCCATCCGATCGTCGGCCGCATCGTCGAAGCTTATGAGGGTGGGGATGCTTGACATCGACTGCGACGTGGTGGCCGGAGGCTGGGATGCGGCCTTCGACTGGGAGGAACTGGCGGCAACCGCCATCCGCGCCGCCCTTGCCGGCGACGGCCGCCGGCGGGCGCTGGAGGAAGACGGCTTGGTCGAGCTGTCGGTCCGCCTGACCGACGACGACGAGGTTCGCCGCCTGAACCGCGACTACCGCGACCGGGACAGGCCCACCAACATCCTCTCCTTCCCGATGCTGGCCGCCGACGAGGTGGACGCCGCCCTGGAGCCGCGAACGGCCGATCTGCTGCTTGGCGATCTGGCGCTGGCCTACGAAACGACGGCGCGCGAGGCCGAAGACAAGGCCATCCCGCTCGCCGACCATGTGGCGCATCTGCTGGTGCATGGCACGCTGCATCTCCTTGGCCACGACCATCAGGACGACCCCAGCGCCGACGCCATGGAAGCGCTGGAAGTCCGCATTCTCGCCACACTCGGGATCGCCGATCCCTATCGGGATGCGGCCGTGATCGGAATCGCCGATCCCTGCCGGGATACGGCCGCAGCAAAGGCCGCGCACCGATGAGCGCCGACGACGAACCGGCGCGAACCGCCGAAGCCGGGCCGTCCTTCTGGCGGATCCTGCGCGAATTCCTGCACGCCAAGGCGCCGATCACGCTGAAGGAATCCATCGAGGAGGCCATCGAGGAACATGCCGGCGACGGCGCCGACCCCGGCGATCTCGATTCCGACGAACGGCTGATGCTGCGCAACATGCTGCACCTGACCGAGCAGAAGGCGCGCGATGTCGCGGTGCAGCGCTCGGACATTATCGCCGTGTCCGACGAATGGGATTTCCCGCAACTGGTGCACGCCTTCCAGGACGCCGGCCACAGCCGGCTTCCGGTCTACCACCGCTCGCTCGACGAAGTGACGGGGATGCTGCACGTCAAGGACATCTACACCGTCATCGCCGAACATTTCGGCCGGCCGTCCAGCGAAGGCGGGCCGTGGCCGACGGTGGCGCAACTGCTGCGGCCGGTGCTGTTTGCGCCGCCGTCGATGCCGCTCGTCGACCTGCTGACGGAAATGCGCCGCCGCCGCACCCACATGGCGATTCTGGTCGACGAATTCGGCGGCACCGACGGCCTGCTCAGCATCGAGGACATCGTCGAGGAAATCGTCGGCGAGATCGAGGACGAGCACGACGAGGACGAGCCGGCGCTGCTGCACCGCTCCGCCGATGGCGGCATCGAGGCCGACGCCAGGATCGAACTCGACGAACTGCAACGGGAACTGGGCGCGGATTTCGTCGATACCGAACTGGGCTATGAAGTGGAGACGCTGGGCGGCCTTGCGGTGCTGCTGGCGGGCCGCGTGCCGGCGGTCGGCGAATCGTTCCTGCACCCGAACGGCTGGACGCTGGAGGTGCTGGCCGGCGACGGCCGGCGCATCGAACGGTTGCGGCTGCTGCCGCCGGCCGGCGGCGCCGGGGCCGCGATCGGCCATGAAGAATGACCGCATGGCGCCTGCCTGGAACAAGCGGTGGTTCCTTGCGGTGGTTCCTTTCTGGCGCCGCTTGTTCTAGGCAGGCGCCATGCCGATTGCATTCGCCGATGTGGAAGCCGAGTGGGAGGCCGCGCTCGACTGGGACGAGCGCTATGCGCTGCTGATCGACCTCGGCCGCCATCTGCCGCCGATGGATGCGGCGCTGAAAACGCCGGCGACCAAGGTGCGCGGCTGTTCCGCCAATGTCTGGGTTTATCCGCTGTTCGAGGACGGCCGGCTGCATTTCCAGGCCGACAGCGACGCCGCCATCACCAAGGGCATCGTCGCCCTTGTCGTGCTGATGGCCGACGGCGGCCGCCCGGAAGAAGTGCTTGCCGTCGATTTCGAAGGCGCGATCGAGCGCATGGGGCTTCGCCAGCACCTGTCGTCGAACCGGACGCAGGGGCTGCCGAACATGATCGCCCGCGTGCGCGAGGCAGCGACGAGGCTTGCCGGATGAGCGCGACGGCGAAAGACGGCGTGAAGGACGGCCCGAAAGACAGCGCGCGCGCCATCGTCGATCGTTTCATGACCGGGATTCCGCATCTGGCCGCGCTGGGAGTCCACTTTCATGCCGCCGGGCCGGACTGGGCCGAGCTTCGCATGCCCTATGCGCCGCGCATGGTCGCCTACCCGGAAACCGGAGTGGTCGCTTCGGGCGCCATTTTCACGCTGATGGACACGGCGGCCGGGCTTGCCGTGCTGCTCGCCCGTGGCCGGGCGGAAAATCATGCGACGCTCGACCTTCGCTGCGATTATCTGCGGCCGGCCGGGGCGGGCCGGGTGCTGATCGGCCGCGCCGAATGCTACCGCATGACACGCCTGGTCGCCTTTGTCCGCGGCGTCGCCCATGATGGCGAGGCCGAGCGTCCGGTCGCCAATATCGCCGCCACCTTCATGTTCACGGATCAGGCGTCGTGACGGCGCCGCTGCCGCCCTATGCGGAATTTCTTGGCCTCAGGGCCGAGGGCGGGCTGGTCGTCATGCCCTATGCCGAACGGCTGCTCGGCGCGCCCGGCCGGCTTCATGGCGGCGTTGTCGCCGGCCTGCTGGAGATCGCCGCCAATCTGGCGGCGGAAGCCGCCTGCGCCGACGAAAAGGCCAGGGTGAAGCCGATCAACGTCACCGTCGACTATTATCGCGGCGGCGCCATGGCAGACACCTATGCCGAGGCGCGCGTGCTGCGCGCCGGGCGGCGGGTGATGAACATCCACGCCGAGGCCTGGCAGAGCAAGCGCTCGAAGCCGATCGCGGCGGCGACGGTCAATCTTCTGATCGTCCGCGAGCGGGCGCCGGCGGAAACGCCCGCAGAAACGCCTGAAGCGCCCTGAAGGCGTCGGCCGTGCTGTCGCTGAACAGGCCGTCGATGCCGAGGCCAAGGAAGGCGCGCATCTCGCCCTCGGCGTCGCCGCGGCGCATCGGCAGGATACCCCGGCGATATTCGGCCGGCAGGAAGGCGTTTTCCGGCCGGAAGGTCCAGACATGGACCAGCAGACCGGCGGCATGGGCGTCGCCGACCAGCGCAGTGGGCTGGCCGAGGCGTTCGTCCGGGCCGCGCGGAATGACCATGGCCTTGGCAACGCCGACGCCATCGGCATAGCCGGCGATGCGCCGCAGCCCCTCGGCGCTTGCCAGTTCGGCGAAGGGGGTGCCGGGCCGGTCGGGCGGCGCGCCTTTCGAATCCAGCAACTGGACGAGGCGAAGATCGGTCTGTGGCCGCAGCGCCAGCAGATTGCCGGTCTCGAAGCTCTGGATGAAAACCGGATCGGCGCGGCGATAGCCGGCGCCGTGGAGGGCCTCTAGCAAGGGCGGCTCCAGCGGCAGGCCGAGGGCGCGGAAATGGCTTGGGTGCTTGGTTTCCGGGTAAAGGCCGATGCGGCGGCCGAGGCGCTGTTCCTCGGCCCGCAGCAGCGCCAGAATTTCGGCGAGGGTGGGGATGCTCTCCCGGTCGTCGAAGCGGCGGTTTTTCGACCGCAGCAGCGGGATTCGCTCGCGCGCCTTCAGCGTCTTCAGCTCGGCGAGGGTGAAATCCTCGGTGAACCAGCCTTCGATGCGTTCGCCGTCGATCATTTTCACGGTGCGGCGTTCGGCGAATTCCCTGTGCAACATCACATCGGTGGTGCCGGAAATCTCGTTCTCGTGGCGGGCGACCAGATGGCCGTCCCTGGTCGACACCAGGTCCGGCTCGATGACATCGGCGCCCTGTTCGATGGCCAGCCGATAGGCGGCAAGCGTGTGCTCGGGCCGGTCGGCCGAGGCGCCGCGATGGGCGATCAGCAGGGGCGGGCGGGGCATGGTTCGATCCTAGGCCATAAGCGCGGCGCTGTCAGCGCGGCTCTGTCAGCGCGGCCCTCTCAGCGCGGCCCATGGAAATGGCCGTAGATGGAACGCGCGGTTTCGCGGCTGATCCCCGGCACCTTCATCAGATCCTCGACGGCCGCGCCTCGCACCGCCTTCGCCGTGCCGAAATGCAGCAGCAGCGCCTTTTTGCGCGCCGGTCCCACGCCCGGCACATCGTCGAGGCTGGAATGCACCATGGCCTTGCTGCGCTTGCCGCGATGGGCGCCGATGGCGAAGCGGTGCGCCTCGTCGCGGAGGCGCTCCAGGAAGAACAGCAGCGGATCGTTCGGGGGCAGCGTCAACTGGCGGCCGTCGGCCAGATGGAACACATCGCTGTTCAGGCGCTTGTCCGGTCCCTGGGCGATGCCGACGATGGGGATTTCTTCAAGGCCCAGTTCCGACAACACGGCCTTGGCCACCGCCACCTGGCCCTTGCCGCCGTCGATCAGCAGCAGGTCGGGCCAGGCCTCGCCGCCGTCGGGCGCTTCCGCCTGCAAGCGGGCGAAGCGCCGGGCCAGCATGGCGCGCATCATGGCGAAATCGTCGCCCGGCGTCAGATCGGCCGCCTTCATGTTGAACTTCCGGTATTGCGATTTCTGGAAACCGGCCGGAGTCGCCACCACCATGGCCCCCAGCGCATTGCTGCCCTGGATGTGGCTGTTGTCGTAGATTTCGATCCGCTCGGGCGGGGCGGCGAGGGCGAAGAGGCCGGCGAGGGCGCGGAGATGCTGCTGCTGCGTCGCCGATTCGGCCAACCGCCGCTCCACCGCCTCGACGGCGTTCCGCTCGGCCTGTTCCACCAGCCGCTTCAGATGGCCGCGCTGCGGCACGCGCAGCTCCACCCGGCGGGAAAGGCGGCTGGAAAGCGCTTCCTCCAGCAATTCGCGGTCGGGCAGGTCGCGGTCGAGCAGGATCAGGGGCGCCGGCGGCAGTTCGCTGTAGAACTGGCCAAGGAAGGCAGAGAGGATTTCCGTGTCGGCCAGGCCGCCGACATGCGCCGGGAACACCGCCCGGTGCCCCCAGTTCTGGCCGTTGCGGATAAAGAACAGTTGCACGCAGGCGATGCCGCCCTGGCCGTGGATGGCGACGACATCGGCGTCGAGCATGTCGTTCTCGGCGTTCACCGCCTGGGTGCCCTGCACGGCGGTCAGCGCCTTCAGCCGGTCGCGCAGCACGGCGGCCAGTTCGTAATCCCGCGCCTCGGAAGCCCGCAACATGCGTTCGCCCAGCTTCTTCTGCACCTGCTGGCTGCGGCCGGAGAGGAATTGCAGCGCGTCCTCCACCTGTTCGGCGTAGGCGTCGCGGCCGATATAGCCGACGCAGGGCGCCGAGCAGCGGCGGATCTGGTACATCAGGCAGGGCCGGGCGCGGCTGGCGAAGAAACTGTCGGTGCAGTTCCTCAGCAGGAAGATTTTTTGCAGGGCGGTGATGGTGTCGTTCACCGCGCCGGCCGAGGCGAACGGCCCGAAATAGCGCACGCCGGCCTTCCGCGCCCCCCGGTGCTTGGTGAGGCGGGGAAAGTCGCCGGAAAGGTCGAGGGCGATATAGGGATAGCTTTTGTCGTCGCGCAGCAGCACATTGTAGGGCGGGCGGAAACGCTTGATGAGCTGCGCTTCCAGCAGCAGCGCTTCCGCTTCCGACCGGGTGACGACGATCACCATCTGCCGGGTCTGCGCCACCATGCGCTGGATGCGGCGCGGCAGGCCGTTCAGTTGCGTATAATTGGCGACGCGGCTGCGAAGCGCCTTGGCCTTGCCGACGTAGAGCACCTCGTCGCGCTCGTCGAGCATGCGGTAGACGCCGGGTTCCGGGCCAAGCGTCGCCAGAATATTGTGGATGGCGGCGAGACCGGCTTCGAGGTCGGGCCGGCCTTGTTTGAGCGTTCTGGTCGCCCGGTCTTCGCTGAAGCGCCCGGGGGCGCCGGGCCGCTGGTCGTTCGGGGGGGGCATGGCGCCTTTGCTATGGCGCCTGCCGCTCAGCCCCGCAACAGGGTGACGCTCATGCGGCGGTTGCGCGGGTCGAGCGGCTCGTCGGGGATGAGGGGGTCGGTGTCGGCGACGCCTTCCAGCCGCGCGAAGCGCCCTTCGGCGACGCCGCCCTTCGCCAGTTCGCGCCGCGTCACTTCGGCGCGGTCGACAGACAGCGTCCAGTTGTTGGCGCCGGCGGCGGCGGCATAGGGCAGGCTGTCGGTGTGGCCGCGGATGGAAAGCTTGTTCGGCAGATCCTTCACGGTGTCGGCGACCACGCCCAGCAATTGCCGGGCGCGCGGGTCCATGGTGGCGGTGCCGGTGGCGAACATCGAATAATTGGCCTGATCGACCAGTTCGATCCGCAGCCCTTCCGGCGTTTCGACGAAATGCAACTGCCCCTCGAGGGCGTTCAGGCCGGGGTCGCGGCGGATGCGCTCGCGGATTTCTTCCTCCACTTCCCGGAAGCGGCGGTCGCGCACGTTCGACGGGTTGCTGTTGTCGAACTGCGGCTCGATGCTGGAACGGGTTGGGTGGGGGTCGAAGCCGTCCGGCTGCTCGATGGAGCGGCCGCCGAGCACGCCGTTCGAGCCGCCGGAGCGGTCGGTCTGCATGGCGCCGGGGGTGAAATAGTCGGCGATGCCCTTTTTCTTCTGCTCGTCGGTCGCGCCCAGCAGCCACATCAGCAGGAAAAAGGCCATCATCGCCGTGACGAAATCGGCATAGGCCACCTTCCAGGCGCCGCCATGGCCGCCGCCGTGCGGCCGGGCGCGCACCTTGCGGACGATGACTTCCGGTTCGGGGATGGGACCAAGCGCGGTCATTGCTTGCCGCGAAGCCCTTCGAACACTTCGGTGAAGCCCGGCTGGTGGGCCGGGCCGATGGCGGTGCGGGCGGTTTCAAGGACGATCGGCTGCGGCTGGTTTCGGATCGACGACAGGATCACCTTGCGGATCACCTGGTAGATTTCGGCGTCGGCCTCGGTGATGGCGCGCAGGCGCGCCGACAGCGGGTTGACCACGCCATAGGCCAGCAGCACGCCGAGAAAGGTGCCGACCAGGGCCGAGCCGATCATGGCGCCCAGCACCGGAGGCGGCTGGTCGATCGAACCCATGGTCTTCACCACGCCGAGGACGGCGGCGACGATCCCCAGCGCCGGCAGCGCATCGCCCAGCACGGCCAGCTGGTCGGCCGGGCGCATGGCGTCGTGGTGGTGGGTTTCGATGGCGCTGTCGAGCACATCCTCGATGGCGATGCTGCTGACCGTGCCGGTGCTGACCACCAGCAGGCGGATGGTGTCGGTGGTGAGGTGGACGAGGAAGGGATCGGCCAGCAGGCGCGGATAATCCTTCCAGATGGACGAGGAGGCCGGTTCCTCGATGTGCGGCTCGACGGCGACCGCGCCTTCCGCCTTCAGCAGGCGCATCAGCCGCACCGACAGGAAGATCGCCGACAGGAAATCCTCGCGCTTGAATTTCGGCCCCTTGACGATGCGGCCGATGCCGGCGCCCAGCTTCTTCAGCGATTGCATGTCGTTGGAAATGATCAGCATGCCGGCCGCGGCGCCGCCGATGATGATCATCTCGTGGGGCAGGGCCTCGAACACCGGCCCCAGCGCCCCGCCGGTGAAGGCGAAGCCGCCGAACACCATCACGCACAGCACGATGACTCCGACAATGGCCATCATGCTGGCGACTCTCCTGACATCCGGGAAGCGGTGCGCGCTTCGGTTGGAAAGCGGGGCCACGGCCCGCCTGAGCCACATAACGGCAGCAAAGGGCGGAAGTTTTAGCCTTTTCCGTTCCTCAGAGGGCTGCCCGGAAATAGTCGATCGTCCGTTTCAGTCCGTCATCGAGCGGCACCTTCGGCTCCCAGCCGAGTTTCCGCCGCGCCAGCCCGATGTCGGGCTTCCGCTGCCGGGGATCGTCCGACGGCAACGGCAGGAACTTCAGCCTCGATCGCCCGCCGACCAGGGCCAGCACCTTTTCGGCCAGTTCGCGGATAGTGAATTCCCCCGGATTGCCGATGTTGATGGGGCCGGTGAATCCCGCCTCGGTGTCCATCATGCGCAGCATCGCCTCGACCAGATCGTCGACATAACAGAAGCTTCGGGTCTGCTGGCCGTCGCCGTAAATGGTGATGTCCTCACCCCGCAGCGCCTGGACGATGAAGTTGCTGACCACACGGCCGTCGCTCGGGTGCATGCGCGGGCCATAGGTGTTGAAGATTCGGACCACCTTGATGTCGAGCCGGTGCTGGCGGTGGTAATCGAAGAACAGCGTTTCGGCGCAGCGTTTCCCCTCGTCATAGCAACTGCGGAGGCCGATCGGATTGACCCGTCCCCAGTAATCCTCGGTCTGCGGATGCACTTCGGGGTCGCCATAGACTTCGCTGGTCGACGCCTGGAGAATGCGCGCGCCGACGCGCTTCGCAAGACCAAGCATGTTGATAGCGCCGTGCACGCTGGTTTTCGTCGTCTGCACCGGGTCGTGCTGATAATGCACCGGGCTTGCCGGGCAGGCGAGGTTGAAGATCCGATCCACCTCCAGATAGAGCGGGAAGGTGACATCGTGGCGGATGAACTCGAAATTGGGATGCGCGGCGATCTGGTGGATGTTGCGCTTCGAGCCGGTGAACAGATTGTCGGCGCAGATCACCTCCTCGCCGGCGGCCAGTAGTCGCTCGCAAAGGTGGGAGCCCAGGAATCCGGCACCGCCGGTGACAAGAGTGGATGGCATGGTCGGCGTGTGTCTCCGGCAGGGGGTTGGAAGGCCGCCTCTATGGGCGGGGAAGTTCGGTGCTGTCACGTTTTTTCGCGCATCGGTGCATCGGTCGGGGTGCCGCCGGCGGGCAAGCGCGCCGGGGATTGTTGCCACGGTCGCAACCGCATCGCTATAGGGCAGGGCGGCCGTCTGGCCGGGGGTTGGTTCGATCTTGAAAGGCGATGGATGCCACCAGCGGCGACGGCCAGCGAA
>CAYYGQ010000005.1:0-25789 GCA_964471485.1 uncultured Sandaracinobacter sp.
CTCATTTCGAAATCGAGCTGATAAAATTCACCGGGGCTGCGGTCGGCGCGCGCATCCTCATCGCGAAAACAGGGCGCGATCTGGAAATAGCGATCAAAGCCCGCCACCATCAGCAGCTGCTTGAACATCTGCGGCGCCTGCGGCAGCGCATAGAATTTTCCCGGATGCAGTCGGCTCGGCACCAGAAAGTCGCGCGCGCCTTCGGGCGACGAAGCCGTCAGGATCGGCGTCTGATATTCGACAAAACCCTGTTCCTGCATGCGCGCCCGCAGCGAGGCGATGACCCGCGAACGCAGCAGGATGTTGCGGTGCATCTGTTCGCGCCTGAGATCAAGGAAGCGATAGCGCAGGCGGATGTCTTCCGGGTAATCGGCCTCGCTTGCGACCGGCAGCGGCAGTTCGGCCGCTTCCGACTGCACGACGACATGGCGGACGCGCACTTCGATGCCGCCGGTGGGCAGCGTCGGGTTGATGGTGTTTTCCGACCGCGCCACCACTTCGCCATCGACGGTGATCACCGATTCGAGGCGGAGCGATTCGAGCAGGGCAAGAAACGGCGAGCCGGCGGCCGCCACCAGCTGCGTCAGGCCATAATGGTCGCGGAGGTCGATGAACAGCACGCCGCCATGGTCGCGCTTGCGGTGGATCCAGCCGGAAAGGCGAACGGTTTCGCCGACATGGACGACGGAAAGCGCGCCGCAATCATGGCTGCGGTAGGGGTGCTCGATGCTGCTGGTCATGGGCCAGGGTGAAGAGCGTCGGAAGGCTTTTGTCAAGCGCGCGACTTCGCGCTATCGGGCGCTATGCAGATTCATCCACTGATCACCGATACCGACACGCTTGCCCGCCTCTGCGCGCGGCTGAAAACCGGGCGCAGCATCTGCGTCGACACCGAATTCATGCGCGAACACACCTATTACCCCGAACTCTGCCTGGTGCAGGTGGCGGGCGGCGACGAGGCCTTCGCGTTCGACCCCTTGTCGGACGATCTCGACATGGGGCCGTTCCTCGAACTGCTGGAGCGGAAGTCGCTGCTGAAGGTGCTGCACGCCGGCGGCCAGGACATCGAGATTTTCGTCCACCGCACCGGGGCGGTGCCGGCGCCGCTGTTCGACACCCAGGTGGCGGCCATGGCCATGGGCCTTGGCGAACAGGTCAGCTACGCCAACCTCGTCGCCCATTTCACCGGCACCCACATCGACAAGGGCGCCCGCTTCACCGACTGGGCGCGGCGGCCGCTCGACGACCGGCAACTGCAATACGCCATTGGCGATGTCACTTATCTCTCGCAGCTATTCCCGAAGATGGTGGCGAAGCTCAGGAAAACCGGGCGCGGCGAATGGCTGGACGAGGAAATGGCGCGGCTGGCCGATGTGTCGCACTACCGCCCCGACCCCGACACCTTGTGGCAGCGGCTGAAGCTGCCGAACCGCAAGCCGGAAACCCTGGGGCGGCTGAAGGCGCTGGCGCGCTGGCGCGAGGCCGAGGCAGCGTCGAAAAATGTGCCGCGCGGCCGCATCGTCAAGGACGAAACATTGGCGGATCTTGCCGCCGCGCCGCCGCAATCGCAGGCCGATTTGGGCCGCGTCCGCGGCCTGTCGGCCGCCTGGACCAGCAATAATATCGGCGGCCGGCTGCTGGCGGCGCTGCACGAGGCAACGCCGCTGACGGTTGCGGAAATGCCGGCGAAGGACCATCACCCCGGCCTGTCCACCGACGCCTCGCTGGTGGCCAACCTGCTGAAGCTGCTGCTGAAGATCCGCTCCAAGGAATCCGGGGTGGCGCCAAAGCTGATCGCCCACGGCGACGAGCTGGAAGCGCTGGCCGCCGGCCGGCGCGACGGGCTGGCGCTGCTCGAAGGCTGGCGGCGCGAGATTTTCGGCGAGGATGCGCTGGCGCTCGTTGAAGGGCGGCTCGGCTTTTCGGTCGAGAAGGGCAAGCTCAGGATGCGGCCGCTGGCGCCGGCGCCCGAGCCGGACGGGCAGCACGGCGAAACTCCGCTTGCAGATCCAGTTCCTGGGCCAGAAGCCGATGCCGACGCTGCACCGAAAGCCCGTAGAGGGCGGCGCGCTCCTCGGGAAGGCTGAGCAGCAGGCGCTTGCCAAGGCGTTCGAGGCGCGCCCCCGCCAAGGGCGCCGCCACGCCGCCGCCAAGGCGCTGGCCAAGGCGAAGGGCAAGGCCCCAGCGCCTGGCCGTCTGCAATTGCCCGGCGTCGGCGAGGCGCAGCAGCCGGCCGTCCCACGGACCTGGATGGTCGCCGCCGTTCACCGTCCACAGCGCCAGAGCGAGCATGGCGCGACCGCTGGCGTCGATGCCGCCCCAGATATTGTGCAGCGCCCGGTCCATGGCGTCCTCGGCGCGAAGATCGGGGTGGGCGCGCCACGAACTGTCGGCGAGCAATGCGGCGGCGTGGCGAAGGCGGCGCAGCGCCGGCGGCTCGTCGGCGAACAGCGGCTCGGTAAAGGCCAGCAGCGCGTCGCCGATGGCGCCTTCGCTGCCGTCCGAAAAGCGGCCAGGCCGAAGCGCTGCTTCACGGGCGCCGGCCAGCAGCGGATCCTGGCCACGCATTGCCTGCGGCAGCGCCTGGAACAACAGGCCCTCGCGAAGGCCCGAGGCGGAGGCGACCACCGAGCCGCTGCCAAGCGTCCGTAGCACCGCGCGCAGCAGAAGCGCCGCCGCCGGCAGTTCGGGGGCGCGCGCCGACGAAACGGAATGCACGTTCTTCAGGGATTTGGGGGAAATATGCGCCAGCGTCCGCACCAGGCGGTCGATGGCGTCGGCCGGCATCCGATATTCGTGCACCACCGGCAGCGGCCAGTCGATCAGGTGCATGTGCAGATGGGCAAGCGCCCGCCAACTGCCGCCAACCGCATAGAAGGGCCGCCCCGGCGCCGGCCGCAGTTCGTCGGGCAGCCGCCGCAACTGGCGGTCCAGTTCCTGCTTCAGTTGCGATTTCCCCTCGCGGTGCAGCGCCCCGAGGCGGAGCGCCCCCAGCGGCAGCGACATCTGCGCGTGGATGCGGCCATCGCCGACCCGCACCAGTTCGAGCGAGCCGCCGCCAAGGTCGCCGACCACGCCGTCGGCGTAGGGGATGCCGGCAAGGACGCCCATGGCCGAGCCGCGCGCCTCGGTTTCGCCGTCGATGACTTCGATTTCGATTCCGGTTTCCAGCCGCACCCGCTTGATGAATTCGCCGCCATTCCCGGCCATGCGGACGGCGGCGGTGGCGACGGCGCGGATGTCGCCAACCTCCATCGCCCTCGCCAGCAGGGCAAAGCGCGCCAGCGCGGCGACCGCCACCTCCACGGCGTCTTCCGCCAGCCGGCCGCCGGGGGCGAGGCCACGGCCAAGGCCGGCCATCACCTTCTCGTTGAAAAGGATGGCCGGGTTGCGGGCAAGCCCATGATAGACGACGAGGCGAACCGAGTTGGAGCCGACATCGATGACGCCGATGCGGGAGGATCGGGAAGGAAGCCGCACCGCGCGCTTCAGCCGGCCCCGAGCGCCGTCACCACCGCCTGCCGCACTTCGGCCACGGCGGCGTCCGCGCGCGCGCCATCGGGGCCGCCGCCCTGCGCCAGGTCGGCGCGGCCGCCACCGCCCTGGCCGCCGAGGGCGGCCACGCCCAGCCGCACCAGATCGACCGCCGAGAGCCGGCCGGAGAGATCGTCGGTGACGCCAGCGGCGATGGCGGCGCGGCCGTCGTTCAAGGCGACGAGGACGACGACGCCCGAGCCGAGTTCGGCCTTCCGTTCGTCGATGAGACCGCGCAGCGCCTTGGCGTCCACGCCGTCCAGCACCTGGCCGACGAAGCCGGCGGCGCCGATCTTCTCGACCGTGGCGGCGCCCTGCGCCGGGCCGGCCAGCGCCAGCGCCTTCCGGGTGTCGGCGAGGTCGCGCTTCAGCGCGCGGTTTTCCTCGCGCAGTTGCTTCACGCGGGCCAGCGGCTCCTGGCCGCCGCCAAGCGCTTCCTCGACCGCCGTCAAGGCCCGGTCGCGGCCCTTCAGGAAGGCAAGCGCCGCTTCCCCGGTCAGCGCCTCGATGCGGCGCACCCCGGCCGAAACCCCGCCCTCGTGGGCAAGAACGAACAGCCCGATGTCGCCGGTCGCGCGCACATGGGTGCCGCCGCAAAGCTCGACCGAATAGGCCCGGCCCGATTCGCCGGCGCGGCCCATCGACAGCACCCGCACTTCGTCGCCGTATTTTTCCCCGAACAGCGCCATGGCGCCGGCCTCGATGGCGGCCTCGGGCGTCATCAGCCGGGTGGCGACGGGGAGATTGGCGCGGATCTCGGCGTTCACATCGGCCTCGATGGCGGCGATTTCTTCCTCGATCAGCGGCTTTGGATGGGAAAAGTCGAAGCGCAGCCGCTCGGGCGCCACCAGCGAGCCTTTCTGCGTGACGTGATGGCCAAGCCGGTTCCTGAGTGCTGCGTGCAGCAGGTGCGTCGCCGAATGGTTGGCGCGGATGGCGTCGCGCCTGGCGGCGTCGGCGACCAGATCGACCGTCTGCCCGACCTTCAGGCTGCCCGAGGCAAGCCGGCCCCTGTGCGCCAGCAGCTTCCCCAGCGGCTTTTGCGTGTCCTCCACGTCGAACGACGCGCCTTCGGCCGAAATCCGCCCGGTGTCGCCCACCTGGCCGCCGGATTCGCCGTAAAAGGGGGTCTGGTTCAAGAGGATGGTGGCTTCGTCGCCGGCGACGATGGAGTCCACTTCGCGGCCGTCCTTGACGATGGCGGCGATTTCGCCCTGCGCTTTCGTCGTCGCATAGCCGAGGAAGTCGGTCGCCCCCAGCCTCTCGGCCAGGTCGAACCACAGGCTGTCCGTCGCGCTCTGGCCGCTGCCGGCCCAGGCGGCGCGCGCCCGCGCCTTCTGTTCGCCCATGGCGGCGTCGAAGCCGGCGCGATCCACCTTCAGCCCCTGCGCCTTCAGCGCGTCTTCGGTGAGGTCGTAGGGGAAGCCATAGGTATCATAAAGGCGGAAGGCCACTTCGCCCGAAAGCGTCGCCCCCGGCTTCAGCTTCACGGTCGCCTCGTCGAGCAAATGCAGGCCCTTCGACAGCGTCTGGCGGAAGCGGGTTTCCTCCAGCAGCAGGGTTTCCGTGATCAGCGCCTCGGCGCGCACCAGTTCGGGGAAGGCGCCGCCCATGGTGGCGACCAGGGCCGGCACCAGCCGGTGCATCAGCGGCTGTTCCGCGCCCAGCAGATGGGCATGGCGCATGGCGCGGCGCATGATGCGCCGCAGCACATAGCCGCGGCCTTCGTTCGCCGGCAGCACGCCATCGGCGACCAGAAAGCCCGAGGCCCGCAGATGGTCGGCGATGACCCGGTGCGAGGCGCGGGTTGCCGGGGCGTCGGGCGCGGTTTTCGTCAGCGCCGCCGATGCGCCGATCAGCTTCTGGAACAGGTCGATGTCGAAATTGTCGTGCTTGCCCTGCAACACGGCGGCGATGCGCTCCAGCCCCATGCCGGTGTCGATCGACGGCCGCGGCAGATCGACCCGGGTGCCGTCCGCCTGCTGGTCGAACTGCATGAAGACGAGGTTCCAGATCTCGACGAAGCGGTCGCCGTCCTCGTCCTTGCTTCCGGGCGGGCCGCCGGGAATGTCCGGGCCGTGGTCGTAGAAGATTTCCGAGCAGGGACCGCAAGGGCCGGTGTCGCCCATCGACCAGAAATTGTCGCTGGTGTTGATGCGGAGGATGCGCTGCTCCGGCACGCCGATCTTGCGCCAGAGGGCATGGGCCTCGTCGTCGCTGTGGTAGACCGTCACCAGCAGCCGGTCCTTCGGAATGGCGAAGGTGTCGGTCAGCAGCGCCCAGGCAAGGGCGATGGCGCGTTCCTTGAAATAGTCGCCGAAGGAAAAATTCCCCAGCATTTCAAAGAAGGTGTGGTGGCGGGCGGTATAGCCGACATTGTCGAGATCATTGTGCTTGCCGCCGGCGCGCACGCATTTCTGGCTGGAGGTGGCGGTGCTGTAGGGGCGCTTTTCAAGGCCGGTGAAGACATTCTTGAACGGCACCATGCCGGCGTTGACGAACATCAGCGTCGGGTCGTTTTCGGGCACCAGCGGCGCCGACGGCACCACGGCGTGCCCGGCCTCCTGGAAATGGGCAAGAAAGGCGGAGCGGATTTCGGCGGTCGTCATCATGCGCTGGTTCAGGCCCATCTGGTCGGTCCGGCGCTGGTTGCCGGTGGCGTTTCCTTAAGGGCGCGCGGGAATGGGCGCAAGGGAATGCCGGCCCCCTATCCTCTGGAAACGCCCCCTCTTGAAAAGGCCGGCCGGCGGGCCAGATGAAGAAACGGCGCTGGTTGCCTTCGGGGACCGTCGCCGCAACCGCCCGGCCTTCATCGGCGGGCCTTCAATCCGTTGCTTTGAAAGGATGGATCATGCGTTCCAGTCTCGATTTCACCCCGTTTCTTCGTTCGTCGGTCGGGTTTGAAAACCTGAACCGCCTGTTCGACAGCGTGTCGCGCGCAACCGAAGGCGACCCCGGCTTCCCGCCCTACAATATCGAGAAGCTTGGCGAGGACCGCTATCGCATCAGCATGGCCGTCGCCGGCTTCGCCCGCGACGAGCTTGACCTCACCGTCCAGGAAAACACCCTTGTGGTCTCGGGCCGCGCCGCCGAAGAGGTGGAAAGCCCCGGCCGCAGCTTCCTCCATCGCGGCATTGCCAGGCGCGCCTTCGAACGCCGCTTCCAGCTGGCCGATGTCATCAAGGTGACGGGCGCTTCCTACGAACACGGCCTCTTGAACATCGACCTCCGGCGCGAGGTGCCCGAGCACAAGAAGCCGCGCAGGATCGAAATCGGCGCAGAACCGGCCGCCGCGCCACTGGTGGAAGGCGCGAACGGCTAGGCCCAAAACCGGCGAAAGAGGCGGGGCAACCCGCCTCTTTTCCCCACCCTCAGCCGCGCGCCCGTTCGCGGCGGACGATCGAGAAACGCTTCAACTGCTCGCGCGGGGCGTCCCAGTCGGGCCGGGCGTCGACGGCGGCATGATAATCGTCGTAGGCGGCGCGCACTTCGCCCACCAGTTCATAGGCCATGGCCCGCGTGTAATAGGCGACTTCGATGCGCGGCGCGCCCATGACGATGGCGCGGGTCAGCGCCTCGATGGCCTCGCGGTCGCGGCCGCCGATCTGCATCAGCGCGATGCCGCTGTTCACATGGGCCTCGCCAAGGCTGGGGTCGATCCTCAGCGCCTGCTGATAATCCTGAAGCGCCGCTTCCGGGTTCCCGGATTCGGCGTACACCACGCCGCGGTTGACGAAGGTGGCGGCACGGTCGCGCTGCGACAGCGCCCCCTGCAAGGCATTGGTGCAGATTTCGAGCGATGTCGCGGCAGAGCGCTTCAGCGCCGCCGACAGATAGCATTCGCGGCCCATGCCGTCGCCGAGAATGACGACCGAGGCGGCGGCGGAACCAGCCGACCCCAGCAGCACGGCGGACAGGATGGCCACGATGGAACTCCGCATCGGCAATGCTCCGGCCCTTCCGGGGCAGAACAATATCGCCCCGTCGGCCACCAACCATACCCCGTTTCGGCCGGCAAACCAATGCCGGCGGCCGGTCAGCGCCGAATCCGCGTCACATGGCCCATCTTGCGGCCGGGACGGGCTTCCCCTTTGCCATAGAGATGAAGATGCGCCGCCGCATCGGCCAGGATCGCTGGATAGCGGTCCACATCGGCGCCGAGCAGATTCTCCATCGTCAGGCTGGCGGCGGTCAGCGCCACCGAGCCGGGCGGCAGGCCGCAGATGGCGCGGATATGCTGCTCGAACTGCGAGGTTTCGGCGCCCTCGATGCTCCAGTGGCCGCTGTTATGGACGCGGGGCGCCATTTCGTTGAAGCGCGGGCCATCGGCGCAGTGGAAAAATTCGCAGGCGAGCACGCCGACATAACGAAGCTCGGCGGCGATGCGGGCGGCAAGGGCCGTCGCCTCGTCCACATGCGCGGGATCGAGCCCAACCGCCGGCACCCGCGTTTCGGCCAGAATGCCGTCTTGGTGGCGGTTCTGACACGGCGGATAGGCGCGGATGCCGCCATCGGGGAAGCGCGCCACCAGCACCGAAAATTCGCTGTCGAAGGAAACGAACCCCTCCAGGATCAGGCTTTGCCCGGCAAGCGCGGCAAAGGCCGCCGCCGCCTCGTCCGCCCGGTCGATCCGCGCCTGCCCCTTGCCGTCATAGCCGAAGCGCCGGGTCTTGAGGATGGCGGGGGCGCCAAGCTCGTGGATGGCGGCTTCAAGCCCGGCCAGCGTGTCGACGGCGCGGAACGGCGCCGTGCGGCCGCCAAGCCCGGCGACGAAGCGCTTTTCGCTGAGGCGGTCCTGCGCCACTTCGAGCGGCGCCGAGCCGGGGCGCACCGGCCGCAGCGTTTCCAGAAAGGCGACGGCATCGGCCGGCACATTCTCGAATTCATAGGTGAGCACGTCGCACTGGGCGGCAAAGGCCGCCAGCGCCGCCCGGTCGGCATAGTCGCCGCGAAAGAAGCCGGCGACATCCGCCGCCACCGGCCATTCCTCGGGCGCGAAGATCCGCACCTTGTAGCCAAGGGGGGCGGCGGCCAGCGCCAGCATGCGGCCAAGCTGGCCGCCGCCAAGAATGCCGACGGTGGAGCCGGGCGGAACGGCGGTCACAGCGGGTTTTCCACCACCGCATCGGTGCGCGCCTGCCGCCATTCCCGCAACCGCGCCGAAAGCGCCGGGTCGGCAAGCGCGAGGATGGCGGCCGCCAGCAGGCCGGCGTTGGTTGCCCCGGCCTTGCCGATGGCCAGCGTCCCCACCGGCACCCCGGCCGGCATCTGCACGATCGACAACAGCGAATCCTCGCCCGAAAGCGCCGCCGACTGCACGGGGACGCCAAGGACCGGAAGATGCGTCAGGCTCGCTACCATGCCGGGAAGATGCGCCGCCCCCCCGGCGCCGGCGATCAGCACCTTCAGGCCGCGCGCCGCGGCGGTTTCGGCATAGGCGAACATGCGGCGCGGCGTGCGGTGCGCCGAGACGATCTTCTTCTCGTAGCCGACGCCCAGTTCGTCGAGCACGGCGCAGGCATGGCGCATGGTCTCCCAGTCGGACTGGCTGCCCATGATGACGCCGACCACAATGGCCATGTCCGTTCTCCCGATCCTTCAGCCGACCGTCAGGAATTGCCGGTCGGTCGCCCGCAGGCCGGAATCCAGCGTATAGAGAATGGGCACGCCGGTCGGTATCTCGAACTCGACGATGGCCTCGTCGGAAATGCCCGACAGATGCTTCACCAGCGCCCGCAGCGAATTGCCGTGCGCGGCGATCAGCACCCGCCGGCCACGGCGAAGGTGCGGCACCACCAGTTCCTCATAGGCCGGAAGCACGCGGGCGATGGTGTCCTTCAGGCTTTCCGCCGCCGGCACCTCGATCCCCCGATAGCGGCGGTCGCCGGCGACATCATAGGCCGAGCCGGGTTGCTGCGGCGGTGGCGGCACGTCGAAACTCCGCCGCCAGATCCGCACCTGGGCGTCGCCATGCTTTGCCGCCGTCTCGGCCTTGTCGAGGCCGGTGAGGCCGCCATAATGGCGCTCGTTCAAACGCCAGTCCTTGACCGTCGGCAGCCACAGGCGCTGCATTTCCTCCAGCACCAGGTTCAGGGTCTTGATGGCGCGGGTCTGCACGCTCGAAAAGGCAAGGTCGAAGTCGAGACCGGCCTCTTGCAGCGCCCTGCCGGCGGCGCGCGCCTCGGCCACGCCCTTTGCCGTCAGATCGACATCCCACCAGCCGGTGAAACGGTTTTCGAGATTCCATTCGGACTGGCCGTGGCGGACGAGCACGAGTTGCGCCATGGGTTCTCCTTCAGCGAAGTTCGTCGATGATGTCGGCAAGGGCGGCGAGGCAGGCCCGCGCCAGATGCCGCGAGCGGGCGGGCGACCAGCCGGCCACCGGCTCGGGCAGATCGACCGCATCCTTGAACGGCATTTCAAGGGTCGCCGCCATGCAGCCGAAGCGCTCGGCCAGCTGGTTGGTCGACATGGTGAGATTGGCCTTGCCCGGCGGCGCCGGCGGATAGCCCGCCGCACGCTGGAAATCGCCGCTGTGCGCCAGCAGCCGCCCGGCGTAACGGTCGAACAGCGCCAGTTGCCGCCCGGTGACGGACGGGATGCCGTCGAAGCCGGCCAGAAACACATGCGGGATCGATTCGTCGCCATGGACATCGAGGGCGAAATCCACCCCGGTCCCGTCCATGCGGTGCCGCACCAGCAGCACTTCGGGCGAGCGCTCCATGGTGGGGTTCGCCCATTCGCGGTTCAGATTGGCGCCGGCGGCGTTGGTGCGAAGATGGCCGCGCCGCGAGCCGTCCGGGTTCATGTTGGGGACGATGTGGAAGCGCGCCTTCTGCCGAAGCAGCCTGGCCAGCGGCGACGAGGCGTCGGTCAGTTCGGCCAAGGCCCCTTCCATCCACCACTCGGCCATGGTCTCGCCGGGATGCTGGCGGGCGTAGAGCCAGACCTGGCGCCCGCCGTCGCCAAGCTCGATCAGATCGAGCGGCTGGCCATCGAGCGTCTGCCCGAGGACGCTGGCCCGCACGCCGTCGCAGGCGGCGATTCGGGAAACGAGATCATGGTGGCGCTCCATCGAATAGGGGGCGAAATAGGCGCACCAGAACTGGTCGGATTCGGGCGTGGCGCGGATCGTCAGCGTACCGCCACCGGCGCCGGCGTCGTAGCTGGTGTCGGCCTGCACCCAGTGCTTGCGGTCGGCGGACACGCGCGCCCGATAGTCGCGCCAGCCGCCCGGATAGGCCGAGGCTTCAAGCCCGACGATGTCGAGCCGCACCGCCACGCCCTTGGCGCCGGACAGGCGAAAATGAAACCACTGGAAGAATTCGCCGCCGGCGTCGACGCGGATCTTCAGGCGGAAATGCCCGGGCGCGGGCTGATCGAGCAGCTCGATATTGCCCGAATCGAAAGCGGAACTGAGGTCGATCATAGGAACAGCCCGCCTAGCAGCATGACGGCCGCCGTGCAAAGGCACAACGCCGGCGGACAAAGGGGGGGCGCTTGACTTTCCGGCGGCCACGGCCTAGCCGCCACGCTCGATTTTACGCGCATTCCCGATTGCACATTCGCGATTGCACATTCCCTGGGGTGAAACCATGAAGATCCGCAACAGCCTGAAGTCCCTCAAGGGCCGGCACCGCGACAACCGGGTGATCCGCCGCCGCGGCCGCACCTATGTCATCAACAAGACCAACCGCCGTTTCAAGGCCCGCCAGGGCTGAAGCGTTGCCGTCCGGCGCGACGGCGACAGCGGGCGGAAACAGCCGCCCTCCGGCGGCGGATAAGAACAGCCGCCCTCCGGCGGCGGACGAAAACAACCGCCCTCCGGCGGCGGGTAAACCCAACCCCCCGCGCGCGGTCGTCTGGGACATCGGCCACGTCCTCTACGACTGGGATCCGCGCCACCTCTACGGCAAGCTGATCGACGATCCGGCCCGGCTCGACTGGTTCCTCGCCCATGTCGTCACCCGCGAATGGCATTTCCAGCACGATGCCGGCCGGCCGTTCGCCGAAACCTCGGCCGAACTGATCGGGCGCTTCCCGGCCGAGGCCGACCTCATCCGCCTTTACGGCCCGCGCTGGCTGGAAACGCTGCCCGGGCCGGTTCCGGGCACCCATGAACTGGTCGGCAGGCTGGCGTCCGCCGGGGTGCCGCAATTCGCCCTCACCAATTTTTCCGCCGAATTCTGGGAGCGTTTCCGGCCGACGGCGCCGGTGCTCGGCCATTTCCGCGACATTCTCGTCTCGGGCCGCGAGCGCATGGTGAAACCCGATCCGGCCATCTTCCGCCTGGCGCAGCGCCGCTTCGGGCTGGAGCCGGGCGACATCTTCTTCATCGACGACAACGGAGCGAACATCGACTCGGCCGTCGCCTGCGGCTGGCGGGCGCACCGCTTCCACGCCGCCGCGCCGCTCGAAGCCGCGCTGCGGCGAACGGGCCTGCTGCCCTGAACGCCGGAGTGGACACTTCCAAGGCCCGGCGATTGCAAATCCGCAAGACTTGCGGCAGCAAGCCGCCCGGAAACAACAGGCGCCAGGGGGGCGCCGGCCGATGCGACAACCGGGGGGGGCAAGCCGATGGCCATGACGGGAATGCCGCAGACCCTTCGCGCCGACACCCTTTGCGCTGGCCCCCTTCGCGCTGACCCCCTTTGCACTGGCCGGCCCGACCGGGAGGCCGATCCCTTCCTTCGCTTTGCCACACCCTTCTTCGGCCCTTTCTTCGGCCCCTTCTCCGGCCCCCTCTATGGCTGGCCGGCCGACGCGCTGCCCCTGCCCGCCCTCCGCCGCGGCTGGAGCCTGCTGGCAACGACGCTCGGCCATCACCCGCCGGTCGCCGCGGTGAAAGAGCAATGGATCGACGGCCCCGAAGGCGAAATCCTGCTCAGGGTCTACACCCCGCTATCTTCCCCATCTCCTCATGCCGGCGGCGAAGCGGCGCCCGCCTTGCTCTGGTGCCACGGCGGCGGTTTCGTCGTCGGCGACCTCGACGCCAACGACTCGATCTGCCGCGGCATCGCCCGCGCGTCGGGCGCCATCGTCGTCGCCGTCCGCTACCGGCTGGTCCCCGAGCACAGCCTCTATGCCGGCCGCGAAGACTTTCTCGCGGCGCTGCGCTGGATCGCCCGGCACGGGCGCAAGCTCGGCATCGACACCAGCCGCCTGGCCATCGGCGGCGACAGCGCCGGCGGCAACATCAGCGCCGCGGTCGCCCAGGAAAATCTGCGCCGCGGCGGCCCGAAGATCCTTCGGCAGATCCTGGTCTATCCGGCAACCAACCTCGTCGACCATGTCGAAACGATGTGGAAGAATATCGGCCGTTTTCTGCCGAGCGCCGAGGCCATCGGCTCGTTCATCGATTCGCTGAAACGGCTGGTGGACCATGGCGAGGACATGGCCGACCCGTGGCTGTCGCCGGCGTTCGGCCAGATTCCCGCCGATCTGCCGCCGGCCACCATCCTCAGCGCCGGCTTCGACCCGATCCGCGACGACGGCCTCGCCTATGCGGCGGCCCTTCGCGCGGCGTCGATTCCGGTCGAGCTGCTGCACTATCCGGGGCAGTTCCACGGCTTCCTCAATTTCGATTCCATCAACGGCTCGGCGCGCGACGCCGTCCAGCGCATCGGCGCGGCGCTGCACCGGGCCTTCGCCGCAGAAGAAGCGCCGGACCGCACGCTCGAAATCACCGACCAGCCGGCGCTGCCGTCGCTGTTCCAGCCGAAGATCCTGGCCGACGCGATGACGGCGGCGATGCTGCTCGGCCGCGCCACCCGGCAATGGAGCGACACCGCCATCCGCCATCTGCCCCCCGGCACCGCCGGCATGGCGGACTTGCTGTTTCAGCCCTGGCTGATGCCGATGGCCATGGGCGGCAAAACCCTCGCTCTTTATCTGAACGGCCCGTCGGCCCGGCAGACCTGGCCGCTGCGGACCGCCGCCTGAGAGGGACGCCCGCGCCCTAGAAGCCTAGAAGCCGGCCGTTCCGAACAGCATCCGCGTCGAGGGATCGAACGCCGCGCCTTCGCCGGCGGCCAGCCGGCCGGCCAGCTTCTTCCCCAGTTCCACGCCCCACTGGTCGAAGCTGTTCACCCCCATCAGCACGCCGGCGGCGAAAACGCGCGCCTCGTAGAAGGCCAGCAAGGCCCCGAGCCGCGCCGCCGTCAGCCGGTCGACAAGGATGGTGGCGGAGCCGCGGTTGCCGGGAAAGCCGCGCGCCCCGGTCGCCTCCGGGTCGCCCGTCAGCAGCGCCGCCCCCTGCGCGAAGCAGCTGGCCAGCAGCAGCCGGTGGTGGGCGGGATCGAGGCGATGGCCGGGTTCGCGGACGGCGACGAATTCCACCGGGTCGTGATGCGTGCCCTGATGCAGCAACTGGAACACCGCGTGCTGGGCATCGGTGCCGGTGCCGCCCCAGACGATGGGCGCGGTCGGGAAGGGAAGGGCCGTGCCGTCGCGGGCAACCGACTTGCCGTTGCTTTCCATGTCCAGTTGCTGAAGCCAGCACGGCAGCAGCCGCAAGCGCTCGTCATAGGCGAACAGCGCGCGCGTCGGACGCTGGCGGAAACAGGCCAGCCAGACATCGAGCATCGCCGCCACGATCGGCGCGTTCCCCGCCGGCGGCGCTTCGAGGAAATGCCGGTCCATGGCGTGGGCGCCGGCCAGAAGGGCGCGGAAGGCCGGCGCGCCACAGCGGACGGCCAAGGAAAGCCCGACCGCCGACCACAGCGAATAGCGGCCGCCAACGCTGTCGGCAAAGGGCAGGATGGCGGTGATTCCATGGCCGCGGGCAGACGCCACCTCGGCGGTGACGGCGACCACCCGCCGCATCGGTTCGGCGACACCGGCGGATCGCAGCCACTGGACGGCCGACCGCAGGTTGACCATGGTTTCGACGGTGGTGAAGCTTTTCGATACCGCGACCAGCAGCGTCTCGTCGGCGCGGCAGCGGGCAAGGATGCGCGACAGCGCCACCCCGTCGATGTTGGCCACCACATGCACCTCGGGGCCGTCGCCGTCCGCGCCAAGCGCATCCACCAGCAGTTGCGGACCCAGGGCCGAGCCGCCGATGCCGATGTGGACGATGTGGCGGATCGGGCCGAAGCCGCCGCCACGGATGCGTTCGGCCATGCGGCAGACCGCCTCGGCGCCCTCGGGATGCCGGGGGTCGCGCAGCGCCATGTGGGTCGCCGTCCGCCCTTCGGACTGGTTCACCACTTCGCCCGCCACCAGTTTCGAGCGCCAGCCGGCGAGCTCCGCCGCCTCGGCAAGCGCCAGCAGGGCATCGAACTGCCGGCGCGTCACCGGCAGCTTGCTGAAATCGAAGAGCAGGCCGTCGTGGCGGATGGAAAGCGCGGCCAGCCGGTCCGGTTCGGATTCGAACAGGCCGGCAATCTGCGGTTCGGCTGCATCCGCAAGCGCGCGGAGCATGGCCCAGGCCTCGGTCTGGTGCGGCAGCATTGGCTCCCCCTAGCGGAAACTTCCCTGGCAGGCGATTCCTTTCGTTAACGGCCCGAGACTTGACAGCTTTCCTCTTGAGCGCCACGCAATTCCCCCATGCAGCAGCATGTTCCCTTCGCCCCGTTCCGCACCGCCCGGAGGCGAGGTTGAGCGAATCGAAGCACGCCTGGGCGGGACGGGCGCTCGGCCTGTCGTTCAAGGATCCGCATCTGCTGGCGCAGGCGCTGACCCACAAAAGCGCCGGTTCCGACAATTATGAGCGCCTGGAATTTCTCGGCGACCGCGTGCTGGGGATCCTCATCGCCGAATGGCTGTTCGAAGCCTTCCCGGACGAACCGGAAGGCAAGCTGACGCGCCGCTTCCATCAACTGGTCAGCCGCGAAAGCTGCGCCGCCGTCGCCCGGCGCATCGGCGTGCCGCAGATGGTGCAGCTCGGCTCGCAGGCGCGCGCCGACGGCGGCACCGACAGCGACAACATCCTCGGCGACGTGATGGAGGCCCTCGTCGGCGCCGCCTATCTCGATCAGGGCATGGAGGAAACCCGCAACCTCATCCACCGCCTCTGGGACGACGCCACCTCGGCCGCCGAAGCGCCGAAGCACCCCAAAATGCGGCTTCAGGAATGGGCGGCGGCCAAAAATCTGAAGGCGCCGCTCTATCGGCTGGTCTCCCGCCATGGCTTGCAGCACAGCCCGCGCTTTCAGGTGGAGCTGGAAATCCACCCCTATCCGCCGGTCGCCGCCGAGGGCGGCTCGAAGCAGGACGCCGAAACCCGTGCCGCCAGCCTGTTCCTCGACGCCCATGCCGGCTGACAGGCCGACTGACACGCCGGTTGCCACGCCGGCTGAGCCGGAACGGCGCTGCGGCGTCGTCACCCTGCTGGGCGCGCCGAACGCCGGCAAGTCGACGCTGGTGAACGCCCTCGTCGGCCAGAAGGTGGCGATCGTCAGCCCCAAGGTGCAGACCACCAGGGCGCGCCTCACCGCCATCGCCATCGAAGGCGATACCCAGCTGCTGCTGGTCGACACCCCGGGAATCTTCGAGCCGAGGCGCCGTCTCGACCGCAGGATGCTGCAAAGCGCCTGGGAAGGGGCGGCCGATGTCGATGTGCTGCTGCTGCTGCTGGATGCGGCGCGCGGTCTCGACGACGACAGCCGGCGGCTGTTGCAGGCCGCCGCCGCCATGAAGACGACGCGCTTTCTGGCGCTGAACAAGGTGGACGTGGCCGACAAGGGCCGGCTGCTGGCGCTGGCGGCCGAAGCGAACGCCTTGGGCGAATTCGCCGAAACCTTCATGCTGTCGGCGCTGACCGGCGACGGCGTTGCCGATCTGAAAACGGCGCTTGCCCGGGCCATGCCCGCCGGCCCCTGGCTTTACCCCGAAGACCAGCTGTCGGACGCGCCGGCGCGGCAAATGGCCACCGAACTGGTGCGGGAACAGCTATATCTGCAACTGGGGCAGGAACTGCCCTACCAGAGCGCCGTCCACTGCGAGAAATTCGAAGAGCGAAAGGATGGCGCCGCCGCCATCCACGCCCAGATTCTGGTGGCGCGCGACAGCCAGAAGCGCATCGTCGTCGGCCATGGCGGCGCCCGCATCAAGGCCATCGGCGAGGCGGCGCGCCTCGAAATGCAGACGGCCTTCGGCCGCAAGGTGCATCTCTTCCTCCATGTGAAGGTGAAGCCCGGCTGGGACGACGACCGGCAGAGCTGGCGCGACCTCGGCCTCGACTGGGTGGACTGAGGCGGCGTGCAGCATTTCGCCGGCGAGGCGCTGGCGCTGACGGCGCTTCCCCACGGCGAGCATGGCGCCGTCGTGCGTTTTCTCACCTTCGACGAGGGCTTGCGCTCTGGCTATGTGGCGGGCGGGCGCGGCAAGGCGAAGCGCGCCCTTCTTCATCCCGGCAACCGGCTGTGGCTGCGGCTGCGGGCGCGCGACGACAACGCCCTGCCCTCCGCCGAACTCGAACTGCTGGAAAGCCGGGCGCTGCTTTCGTTCGAGCCGGTGCCGGCGGCCATTCTTTCCTGGCTCGCCGCCCTGCTGGCCGCCGTCCTCGCCGAGCGCGCGCCGCAGCCCCGGCTGGCGGCGGCGTTCGACGCGCTGCTGGCGGCGCTTGGCGCCGGGCTTGCCCCGACGGCCGCGCGCGCCGCCATGGCGCGCTTCGAGCTGCTGCTGCTGAAGGAAAGCGGCTTTGGTCTCGATCTCGCCGCTTGCGCCCTTGGCGGCGACCGGGGCGATCTCGCCTTCGTCAGCCCCAACAGCGGCCGCGCCGTCAGCCGGGCGAAAGCCCTGGGCCAGCCCTGGGCCGGGCGGCTGCTGCCGCTGCCGCCCTTCCTGATCGAAGGGGGCGCGGCCGACGAACAGGCCGTCGCCGAGGCGCTGGCGCTTTCCGGCCACTTCCTCCGCCTGCACTGGGAAAGCGCCATGGTGGATTCGTTGCGCGCCCGGGCGGTCGGCCGGATATCGGAGGGCGCGCTTGGCAGAGCGGGGGGCAGGCCCTAAAGCGTCTGCCATGACCAAAGCGCCCGCCGGCAGCCCCGCCGCCATTCTTGAATCGCCCTTCGATACCGCCCTTTCCGAACGCTATCTGGTCTATGCCCTCTCCACCATCACCGCGCGCTCGCTCCCCGATGTCCGCGACGGGCTGAAGCCGGTGCACCGCCGCCTGCTGTGGGCGATGCGGCTTTTGAAGCTGGACCCGGCGTCGGCGCCCAAAAAATGCGCCCGCGTGGTGGGCGACGTGATCGGCAAATACCACCCCCACGGCGACACCGCCGTCTACGACGCCATGGTGCGCCTCGCCCAGGATTTCGCGCTTCGCTATCCCTTGGTCGAGGGGCAGGGCAATTTCGGCAACATCGACGGCGATAACGCCGCCGCCATGCGCTACACCGAAGCGAAGCTGACCAGGGCGGCCATCCTGCTGATGGAGGGGGTGGACGACGACACCGTCGCCTTCCGCGCCACCTACAATGGCGAGGAAGAAGAACCCGAAGTCTATCCGGCGGCCTTTCCGAACCTGCTGGCGAACGGCGCCAGCGGCATCGCCGTCGGCATGGCGACTTCGATTCCGCCGCACAATGTGGCGGAGATCGCCGCCGCCGCCATGCTGCTGCTCGACGATCCGGCCACCCCCCTCGACACGCTGATGGCGCGGATGCCCGGGCCGGATTTCCCGACCGGCGGCGTCGTCGTCGAACCGCGCGCCTCGCTGCTGGAATCCTACCGCACCGGGCGCGGCGGCGTTCGCCTTCGTGCCCGCTTCGAGGTCGAGGATCTGGGGCGCGGCCTCTGGCAGGTGGTGGTGAACGAAATTCCCTGGGGGGTGCAGAAGGCGCGGCTGATCGAACAGATCGCGCAACTGATTGCGGATAAAAAGCTGCCGATCCTCGGCGATGTCCGCGACGAATCGGACGCCGCCATCCGCCTGGTGCTGGAGCCGAAGTCGCGCAACGTCGATGCGGAGCAGTTGATGGAAAGCCTGTTCCGCCACACCGAGCTTGAAACCCGCGTGTCCATCAACCTCAATGTGCTGCTGCCCGACCGCACGCCGAAGGTGCTTGGCCTCTCCTCGCTGTTGCAGGCCTGGCTCGACCACCGGCAGGACGTGCTGGTGAAGGCCAGCCGCCATCGCTTGGGCGAAATCGAAAACCGCCTCGAACTGGTGGCCGGCTATATCGTCGCCTACCTCAACCTCGACGAAGTGATCCGCATCATCCGCACCGAGGACGAGCCGAAGCCGGCGCTGGTGGCGGCGTTCGCGCTTTCCGAGCGGCAGGCGGAAGCGATCCTCAACATGCGCCTTCGCAGCCTGCGCCGGCTGGAGGAAATGGAGCTTCGCCGCGAACAGCAGCGCTTGCAGGAAGAGCAGCGGCAATTGCAGGCGCTGGTCGCCTCGCCCGACCAGCAGAAGAAGGCGATCAAAGGCCAGTTGCAGGCGTTGCAGAAGGAATATGGCGGCGGCACGCCGGCCGGCAAACGGCGCACCGGCTTTGCCGAGGCGCCGACCGACGTGTCGATCAATCTTGAGTCGATGATCGAGCGCGAACCGTTGACGGCGATCGTCTCGGAGCGCCTCTGGGTGCGCTCGCAGAAGGGCCACGCCGACGAGGCGGCGCTCGACGCCCTCAAATTCAAGGAAAGCGACGGGCTGGCGCTCGCCGTGCACACCGAGACCACCGAGCGGCTGCTGCTGGCGGCAAGCGACGGCCGCTTCTTCACCGTGCTTGGGAACGCCCTTCCCGGCGGCCGCGGCTATGGCGAGCCATTGAGCCTGATCGTCGACTGGCCGGCCGGGGTCGGTCTCGTCGCCATCATTCCGGTCCGCCCCGGCCGCAAGCTGCTGCTGGCGGCCAGCGATGGCCGGGGCTTCGTCGCCGACGCCGAGGCGCTGCTGGCGGAAACCCGGAAAGGCCGGCAGGTGGTGAACCTGAAGGGCGACGCCCGCCTGTCGGTGGTGCGCGCCATTGCCGACGGCGACGACCATGTCGCCGTCATCGGCGACAACCGCAAGCTGCTGGTGTTTCCGCTGGAATCGCTTCCGCAAATGACTAGGGGCCAGGGGGTGGCGTTGCAGAAATACCGCGACGGCGGCCTCGCCGACGCCATCACGCTTCGCTTCGCCGACGGCCTGAGCTGGAAGCTTGGCGGCGATAGCGGCCGCACGCGCACGGAATCCGATCTTTCGCCGTGGCGGATCGCGCGCGCCGCCGGCGGCCGGCTGCCGCCGCAGGGCTTCCCGAAGGACAACCGCTTCCGCTAGAAGGCCATGGTGCGGCGGGCCTTGGCAACCTTTTTTCTGATGCTGTTGCTGGCCTGGCCGGCCATGGCCGACAATGCCCGCCCCTATCCGCTGTGGAACAGCGAACGCCTGCAAATCGAATCGCCCTCGCTTGGCCGCAGTTACGAATTTCTGGTGACGCTGCCGCCGGGCTATGCCGCCAACCCTGATCGGCGCTATCCGGTGCTCTATTACACCGACGCACCGCAAAGCGTGGCGCTGCTCGCCGGCATGGTGCGCCGCTTGCGGGATGGCGGCCAGGGGCTGGAGGACGCCATCCTCGTCGGCCTCTCCTATGCGGTGGGCGAGAGCGGCGAGACCAGCCGCCGCCGCGACTATACCCCAACCACGCACGGCGACATCGACGCCCGTTCGAACATGGCCGGGCGCGCCGTCGTCTATGGCGGCGCCGAAGCCTATCGCCTGCACCTTCTGAACGAAGCGTTTCCCGAACTCGAACGCCGCTACCGCATCGACCCGGCGCGGCGCACTTATCTTGGCCACAGCTATGGCGGCCTGTTCGGCGCCCATGTGCTGCTGACGGCGCCGGAGATGTTTCGGCAATATGTGCTGATTTCGCCTTCGCTCTGGTATGATCGGCGGCTGATGCTGGCGCGCGAGCGCGGCTATGCCATGCGCCACAAGGATCTGCCGGCGCGCCTGCTGCTGCTGATCGGCGGCGACGAGACCGTGCCCGACCCCGACAGCGAGCCGCACGGCCGCGCCCGCTTCGCTATGGTCGAGGACATGGCGGAACTGGCCCGCAACCTGGCCAGCAGGCACTATCCGGGGCTGAGCGTCGAGCAGCGGGTTTTTCCGGGCGAGAATCACGCCTCCGTCTATGTGCCGGCGGCGAACGCCGGCTTGCGCTGGGCGCTTCCCGGCAGCGGCCGGCCGCCGCATATCCCCTGCGAGGTGCCCGGCTGCCGGCTGCCGTTCCAGCCGCATCAGCCGCCGGTCAGCGCCTTCAACTGAAAGGCGGCGACAAGGCGCGCGGTGCTGGCCCGCGCCGCCGCGGCGCCGGCGGCCGCCGCCTCGCGCGCGGCATCGAGCAGGGCAAGCGGCGGCTTCATCCCCACCGATACTTCCTCGCGCACGGCATCGAGCGCCTGCTGCGCCGCCGCCGCCTGGCTGATGGATGCTTCCTCCACCAGCCTGGCCGTCTCGACATGCCGATAGGCGGCCAGCACCGCTTCCTCCACCTCCAGGCGGGCGGCGCGAAGCCTTGCCTCGGCGGCGCGCGCCTCGGCGCTTTTCTCCTGTGTCTCGCCCATGGTGCGGGCGCTGAACAGCGTCCAGCGGCCGCGAACGCCAACCGTGGCGCCGTTCGAGCGATAGTCGGGGAAGAACTGGTCGCGGACGAGGGCGCCTTCGGCAAAGGCGCTGACTTCCGGCAGCCAGCCGGCCTTTGCCGCCCGCGCCGCCGCCTGCGCCCCCCGCAGCCCGGCCTCGGCCTGCCGAAGCGCCGGGCTGCGCTGGCGGGCAAGCGCCTGCGCTTCGTCCAGCGTCGCCGGCAGCGGCGGGTTGCCGGGAAGCGGCGCCAGATCGGCCGGCTCCTCGCCGACGAGGTGCCGGTAGCGGGCGCGAACCGAGGCGGCCTCCCCGAGGGCGGCGGCCAAAGCGGCCCTTGCCTCGGCCAGCCGCGCCGCCGCCTGCGCCACATCGGTCGATGGCGCCTCGCCGGCGTCGTAGCGCTCGCGCGCCTGCCGCTGCGCTTCCGCCATCTGTTCGGCCAGCCGACTGTAATGGCGGACCGATTCGGCCGCCGCCAGCACGCCGCCATAGGCTTCGACGACGGCGAGCAGCAGGCCGCTTGCCGTCGCCGCGCCGCCGGCCTCGGCCGCCACCACCCCGGCTTTCGCCGCCCCCACCATGGCCATGGCGCGGCCGCCGGAAAACAAGGGCTGCTCGATGGTGCCTTGCAGGGCGCGCGGCGTCACGTCGGCCCTGGGCAGGCCGAAGAAGCCTTGCGGATCGAGGCGGCCACGGCCGATGCTGCCGCTCAACGACACGCTTGGCCACTGGCCGGCGCGCGCCGACAGCAGGCGGCCTTTGGCGGCGTCCTCTCCGGCCTCGGCCAGCGCCATTTCCGGGGCGTTGGCCAGGGCGGCGGCCATGGCTTCCTCAAGCGTCGTCGCCTGTGCACCGGTGGCAAGGGCCAGCAGCAGCAGGGCGGCCGCCGACAGGGTGGCGCCAACGGCCCGCATCATGCTCTCCGCTGGTCGAATCATTGCTTCAGCTTCGGGATGCCCATCACCTGCAGGGCGAGGCGCTCGTAGAAAGGCTCGCTTTCGCCTTTCGCTACCTTTCTCAGGAAATATTTCTCGAAGCCGATCTTGGCGAGGTGCACCCATTTCCCTTCGGACGACCAGTTGACGTTCCTGGGCGGCAGTTGCGGCTGGGCGACGAAGGCAACGCCGCCGTCGCCGAAATCGGCGAGGCAGACGGCGTTCCAGCTTGCCTCGGCGACGGGCGCGCGACCGTCCAGCAGCGCGGCGATATTGCCGGCCGTCGCCGTCACCATGCTTTCGATCATGAAGCCGGTTTTCGGCACGCCGACCGGCACCGGGGTCGGCCCGGTGGGGGGAATGGCGACGCAGACGCCGATGGCGAAGATGTCGGGGAAGGCCGGGTTGCGCTGGTGTTTGTCGACGAGGACGAAGCCGCGCTGGTTCACCAGCCCGTCCAACCCACGAATGGCGGCAACGCCCCGGAAGGCCGGCAGCAGCATCGCATAGCGGAAGGGCAGGCGGTGCCCGGCCTTCACCGCGCCATCCTCGGCCAGTTCCTCCACCTCCATGCGGCCGGCCTCCACCCGCTTCACCCGGGCGTTGGTGATCCATTTGATGTGGCGATCACGAAATTCGCTTTCGAGAAGCGATCTGGTGTCGCCGACGCCATCGAGGCCGAGATGGCCGATATAGGGTTCGGCGGTGACGAAGGTCATCGGCACCTTGTCGCGGAGCTTGCGGCGGCGAAGCTCGGTGTCGAGGATCATGGCGAATTCATAGGCCGGCCCATAGCAGGACGCCCCCTGCGCGGCGCCGACGACGATGGGTCCGGGATCGGCGAGGAAGGCGTCGAAGCGGTCGGCGGCGGCCTCGGCGTGCGCCGTCTCGCAGATGGAAACGGTGTGGCCTTCCGGCCCGAAACCCTCGATCTCGTCGAAGGCCAGTTCGGGGCCGGTGGCGATCACCAGATAATCATAGGCGATGCTTTCGCCGTCGTTCAGCTCCAGCCGCTTTTCGGCCGGGTAGACGCGCCTGGCGCCGACCGGGGTGAAGCCGATCTTCTTCTTCGCGAACACCGGCGGCAGGTGGATGCGGATGTCCTCGGGCCGGCGCCAGCGCACCGCCACCCAGGGGTTGGACGGCACGAAGGAATAATGGTCGCCGGACGCCACCATCAGCACTTCGGCGCGGCCCTTCACCGCCGCCTGGATTTCATAGGCGGCGATGGTGCCGCCAAGCCCGGCCCCGACGACGACGATCCGCGGCATGGCCATATTTCCCTCCTGTGTAGCGCCAACATTTCGTATTGACCTAATATAAGCTTTATACGATAGAGGCAAGATGAAATTTGCCGGCGAGCAATGGTCTGTAGAAGGAGAAGGGCGTGTCCGGTGGCGGCGGAAGAGGCGGGTTGAGAGCGGCCTTGGGCATTGCCCTGCTGCTGCTGGTCGCCGGCTGCGGCGGCGAGGCGGCGGCGCCCGCCCCCTCCGAGGCGCCGGCGGGCGAGCAATTGCTGTTGCAACCAGCCGCCATCGCCGACCTCCGCCCGGTCGCCGGCGAAATCACCAGCCGCGACCGGGCGGAAGCCATGCCGCGCATCGCCGGCATCCTGCAACGGCTCGACGTTCGCGCCGGCGACCGGGTGCGGAAGGGCCAGCGCATCGGCCTCGTCGTCGACCAGCGCACCAGCCTTGAAGCAGACGCCGGCAGCGCCCAGGTGAAGGCCGCCGAAGCGGCGGCGACGCAGGCAGGGGACGATCTGGCCCGCATCCGCCAGCTTTACGACAGGAAGGTCTATGCCAAGGCCCGCCTCGACCAGGCGGTGGCCGCCGCCGACGCCGCCGACGCCAGCCTCGCCGCCGCCCGCCTTCGTGCCCGCGCCGGCGCCAGCCTGGTTTCCCAGGGGGAGATCCTTGCCCCGGCCGACGGCCGGGTGTTGCGCGCCGACGTGCCGGCCGGTTCGGCGGTGGCGCCGGGCACATCGGTCGCCACCATCACCGCCGGGCCGCCGGTCCTGCGCCTCAGCCTGCCGGAATCGCTGGCGCGCGCCGTCCGCCCCGGCGCCGCCGTGCTGCTCGACGATGGCCGCAAGGGCGAAGTGGCCGAGGTCTATCCGGGGGTGCTGCACGGCGAGGTGCGGGTGGACGCCACGGTCCCCGGCCTCGACGATGGTCTGATCGGCGCGCGCGTCGCCGTCCGCATCACGATCGGCGAGCGGCCGGCGCTGCTGGCGCCGAGGCGCTTCGTCGAGACCCGCTATGGCATCGACCGGGTGCGGCTGCTGGGGGCAGACCGCCAGCCGGCGGCCGTTCCGGTGCAGCTGGCGCCCACCAATGACCCCGCCATGGTGGAGATCCTGAGCGGAGTTCGCGCCGGCGACACGCTGGTGGTCGCGGGGGCGCCGCAATGAGGCTCGGCCTTTCCGGAAATCTCACCCGCGCCACCATCGCCTCGCCCTTGACGCCGCTGTTCCTGCTGGCGGCGATTGCTGTCGGTCTCCTCGCCCTCTTCTCCATCCCGCGCGAGGAAGAGCCGCAGATCAGCGTCCCCATGGTGGATATAGAGGTGGCCGCCCCCGGCTATGCCGCGGCCGATGCGGTCGAGCTGGTCGGCATTCCATTGGAAACCATCGTCAAAAGTATCGACGGCGTCGAGCATGTCTACACCCAGGCGGAAGACGATGGCGTGCTGGTGACGGCGCGCTTCCTCGTCGGCTCCAACCCCGAGGACGCCGCCATCCGCGTCGAAGAGAAGCTGCGCGCCAACTGGGCCAAGAAACCCGTCGGCATCCCCGACCCCAGGGTAACGGTGCGCGGCATCGACGATGTGCCGATGCTGGTGCTGACGCTGGCGCCAAGGCCGGGGGCAAGCGGCGACTGGAACGCGGGCAGCCTCTACACGCTGGCCGAAAAACTGCGCGCCGAAGTCGCCAAGGTGGACCATGTCGGCCAGACCTTTGTGGTTGGCGGCGCCCCGGAAGAAATCCGCATCAAACCGGATCCGGCGCGCCTGGCCGCCCACGGCGTGACGCTGCCGGCGCTGGCGGGCGCCGTCGCCACCGCCGGCCGCGGCTTCCCGGCCGGCCATATCCGCGACCATGGCCGGGCGGTCGCCGTCGCCGCCGGCCGGCCGCTGGCTTCCGCCGGGGAAGTCGGCCTGCTGACGCTGCGGACGCCCTCGGGCGAGCCGGTGTATCTGCGCGATGTCGCCGATGTCGTCCAGGGGCCGGCCGAAGTGCAGACGCTGGTGACACGCGCCGACAGGGGCGATGGCTGGGAAACGGCGCCCGCCGTCAGCCTTGCCATCGCCAAGCGAACGGGGGCCAACGCCGTTCATGTGGCGGACGCCGTCCGCGCCCGCGTCAAAAGCCTTCAGGGCAGCCTCATCCCCGAAGGGGTCGCCGTCCATGTTTCCCGCGACTATGGCCAGACGGCGAACGACAAGGCGAACGAACTGTTGTTCCACCTGGCGCTGGCCACGGTCTCGATCGTCGCCCTCATCGGCTTCGTCATCGGCTGGCGCGAGGCCGGGGTGACGGCGGTGGTGATCCCGACCACCATCCTCCTCACCATGCTCGCCTCGTTCCTCATGGGCTACACCATCAACCGCGTCAGCCTGTTTGCCCTCATCTTCTCGATCGGCATATTGGTGGACGACGCCATCGTCATGATCGAGAATATCAGCCGCCACTGGGCGATGGCGGACGGCCGGCCGCGCGTGCAGGCGGCGATCGAGGCCGTCGCCGAAGTGGGCAACCCGACGGTGGTGGCAACCTTGACCGTGGTCGCCG